>NZ_JBHYGR010000060.1:0-1764 GCF_042738155.1 Kitasatospora sp. NPDC059088
CCCCCCGTGGGGGGGGGGGGGGGGGCCGCCCCCCCCCCCCCCCCCCCCCTTCGTCGCGGTGCCCCGGTCAGTCCTCGGCGGGGGCGCCCAGCCAGTCCGCGAGGGCCTCGCGCAGCTCGCGCTGGCCGGGGTCCACGGCACCCCAGGCGACGTAGCCGTCCGGGCGGATCAGCAGCACGGTGTCGGCCAGCTTGCCGTGCGGGTCGGCCGGGGCGGCGCAGACCAGGCGGTCCGCCCAGGGCGCGGTGGCGGCCAGCTCGTCATTGCTCACCAGGACGAACTTCCCGGCGCGCAGCGCCTCGTAGAGCCGCTCGGGCCCGGCCGGCTCGCCGTCGGCGGGCTTGCTGAGGGAGGTCAGCCGGAGGTCGGGGACGCGCTTGCCGACCTGGGGGTGGGCGCCCTTGGGGGCGGGGTAGGCGATCTCGATGCCGGAGACCATCCGGGCGCCGCGCTCGGTGAGCAGGTCGAGGTGGCCGCCGATCGCGGTGAGCGCCCCGCGCAGGGCGCGGGTGGGGGCGGACTCGGCGAGGGCGATCCGGATCAGTGCGCCGGAGGTGCGCAGCACCGTCCTGCCGACCGGGTGCCGCTCGGCCTGGTAGGTGTCCAGCAGCGCGTCGGTGGCCCGGCCGCGGACGGCGGCGGCGAGCTTCCAGGAGAGGTTGGCGGCGTCCTGGAGGCCGGTGTTCATGCCCTGGCCGCCGGCCGGGGAGTGGCAGTGGGCGGCGTCGCCGGCCAGGAAGACCCGGCCGGAGCGGTAGTGGGGGGCCTGGCGCTCGTCGCTGTGGAAGGTGGAGCTCCAGCGCACGTCGTGCAGGCCGTAGTCCTCGCCCTGGGTGGCCTGGACGATCGCGGTGAGTTGCTCGGGGGTGGGGGTGGCGCCGTCGGCCTGCTGCTCGTTGCGGTCCCAGGCGATGACCCGGTACCAGCCGTCGCCGAACGGGGCGACGAAGGAGAAGCCGGCCTTGTTGGCGCCGACGGCGATCGCGTCGGCGGGCTCGCGCTCCAGCCGGACGTCGGCGAGCATCACGGAGTCGACCACGGACTCGCCGGGGAACTCGATGCCGAGCAGCTCGCGCACGGCGGAGCGGACGCCGTCGGTGCCGACCGCGTAGCGGGCCCGGTGGCTCTGCCCGTCGGCCGTCTCCAGGGTGACCGCCTCGGCGTCCTGGCGCAGCCCGGTGACCTCGGCGCCGCGCAGGATCACGGCGCCGGCCCGTTCGGCGCGCTCCTGGAGCACCCGCTCGACGTTGTACTGCGGGGTGATCAGGACGAACGGGAAGCGGCTGGGCAGCGTGCTGAGGTCGATGCCGACCTTGTTCAGCATCCTGAGCCCGCTGAGCGGGCGGCCGGTGGCGATCAGCTCGTCGGCCAGGCCCCGGGCGTCCAGCAGCTCCAGGGTGCGGGCGTGCACGGCGAAGGCCCGGGTGAGGTTGGACTCCGTGCCGCGCTTCTCCAGGACGGTGACGCCGACCCCGGCGGCGGCGAGGTCGCCGGCCAGCAGCAGTCCGGTCGGTCCGGCGCCGACGATGACGACATCGGTTTCGGTCGGCTTCACGGCCATGTATCAGCTCCCGTTGTTCGGAGGGCGGTTACGCCGTCCCCGGCGTTCTCCCAGCCTCCATCATCGCGGGCGCCGGTGGAGCTGTGAACCGCCGGGGGCCCCGGGGGGGGGGGGCGCGGGCGGGGGGCGGCGGGGGGGGGGGGGGGGGGGGGGCCCCCCCGCCGTGCGGTGGCGCGGGGTTGCCAGACGGGGGTTGGCGGAGG
>NZ_JBHYGR010000060.1:1774-39881 GCF_042738155.1 Kitasatospora sp. NPDC059088
GCCCCCCCACCAGACGGCGCGCGCGGGGGGGCCGGGCCCCCCGCCCGCACCCGGGGGGCGGGGGGGCCCCCCCGCGCGCGGGGGGGGGCGGGCGGGGGGGGCCCGCCCCCCCCGGCTCAGCTGTGGCGGCGGATCTCCACGGTGCGGAACCGGTTGGCGACGAAGGCGCCGTCGCAGTACGCGGAGTTCGCGGCCGGGTTGGCGCCGGTGCCGTGGAGGTCGGAGAAGGCGGCGGTCTGGTTGGGGTAGACGCCGCCGGTGAGGTTGAGCGAGAGCGAGACGCCGGAGTCCAGCGCGGCCTCGACCAGCAGGGCCTCCACCTCGGGCGAGGTGGTGTAGCCGGAGGCCGTCATGGCGCCCTTCTCACGGACCGTGGTGCGCAGCAACTCCACGGCGGCGGGGGTGGATTCGACGGCGACGGCGAAGGAGACCGGGCCGAAGCACTCGGTGCGGAACACCGCGCGGTCGTCCGGCTTGTCGGCGTCGAGCTTGACCAGCGCCGGGGTGCGGACGGTCGCGCCGGGGAAGTCGGGCGAGACCACCGCGCGCGGGGCGAGGGCGAGTTCGCCGTACTCGCCGCCGGCCGCGGCGGCCGAGCGCTGGAGCACGCCCGGGTTGACCACGGCGCCGAGGATGGCGGCGGCGCGGGCGTCGTCGGAGAGCAGGCCCTCGATGGCGGCGGCGAGGTCGGTGACGACCTGGTCGTAGGACTTGTCGCCCTGGTCGGTGCCGATGCCGCCGCGCGGGATCAGCACGTTCTGCGGGGTGGTGCACATCTGGCCGCTGTACAGCGAGAGGGCGAAGGCCAGGTTGCCCAGCATGCCCTTGTAGTCGTCGGTGGAGTCGATGACGACCGCGTTGACGCCGGCCTTCTCGGTGTAGACCTGGGCCTGCTTGGCGTTCTCCTCCAGCCAGTCGCCGAAGGCGGTGGAGCCGGTGTAGTCGATCATCCGGATCTCGGGGCGGACCGCGAGGGTCGCGGCGACGGTGCCGCCCTCGTGCTCGGCGGCCAGGCAGACCAGGTTGGCGTCGAAGCCGGCCTCGGCGAGCACCTCGCGGGCGATCGCGACGGTCAGCGCGAGCGGCAGCACGGCCCGCGGGTGCGGCTTGACCAGCACCGGGTTGCCGGTGGCCAGCGAGGCGAACAGGCCCGGGTAGCCGTTCCAGGTGGGGAAGGTGTTGCAGCCGATCAGCAGCGCGAGGCCGCGCGGGACGACGGTGAAGTCCTTGGTCATCACCAGCGGCTCGCGCTTGCCCTGGGGCTTGGTCCAGCCGGCCTGCCGCGGCAGCCGGGTCTGCTCGGCGTACGCGTAGGCGACGGCCTCCAGGCCGCGGTCCTGGGCGTGCGGCCCGCCGGCCTGGAAGGCCATCCCGTAGGCCTGGCCGGTGGTGTGCATGACGGCCTGGGCGAACTCGTGGGAGCGGGCGTTGATCCGCCGCAGGATCTCCAGGCAGACGGCGGCGCGCTCCAGCGGGGAGGCGGCGGCCCACCCGGGCCGGGCGGCGTCGAGCGCGGCGACCAGGGCGTCCGGGCCGGCGTGCGGGTAGGTGATGCCCAGCTCGATGCCGTACGGCGAGACCTCGCCGCCGACCTGGTCGCCGTCGCCGGGGTGGCCGTCGAGGACGAAGGGCCGGCCGAGGAGGGCGTCGAAGGCGGCCTTGCCGTCGGCCGGGCCGCTCTCGCCGTAGGCCTTCGGGAACTCGGGGTAGGCGGACCAGTAGTCGCGCGTCGCGGCGGCGGCGAGCGCGGCGTCCAGGGTGGCCTGGTGGCGCTCGACCAGCTCGCCGACGAGGGGGTGGGTGACCGCTGCGGGCATCTGTGCGCTCCTCAGAGGGGAGGACGGGACACGTCACAGGGTAACCGAACGATCGGTCGGCTCAAGAGGGCGTGGGGGACGGATTCCGCCGGGAACGGGGAAGGGGCGGGTCCCGTAGGACACCGCCCCCGTGCGCTCGGGTGGACCGGTCGTGCGACCGGGTGGACCGGTCTACGGCACGCCCAGCTCGAAGATCACGAACCCGGCGTACCAGCCCGAGGCGATCGCACCCGTCCCCAGGACCGTCGCCAGCACCGGCCAGCTGAGTTTGCGCATCCCCACCGCCAGCGCGATGAACAGCGGGAACGCCGGCAGCAGGTAGCGCGAGACGTTGCCGAAGATGCCCAGGCTGCCGAGCACCGAGACGATCGTGGCCAGGGTGTAGGCGGTCAGCACCAGCGGCGGGCGCAGCCGGACCAGCAGCACGATCAGCACCGGCAGGCTGAACACGATCAGGGTGGCCAGCAGGTCCGGCACCGGGAACGCGAAGGGGTAGTCGCCCCGCCCCAGCAGCACGCCGCGGATCGCCTGCCAGGTGCCCTGGCCGCCGTCGAAGTAGTGCAGCCAGGCGTCGTGCTGGATCCGGAAGTAGCCGCCCCACTCGCCGGTCCGCCAGCCCACCCAGGCCACGTAGCCGAGCAGGCCCAGCGGGGCCAGCAGCATCGCCGCCAGCGGGCGCAGCACCCCGCTCTCCCGGCGGTACAGCTCGACCAGCGCGGCCAGGCCGACGGCGCCGATCAGCGCCGCCGAGGTCGGCCGGTTGAGCCCGGCGACCAGGGTGACCGCCCCGGCCGCGACCCACTGCTTGGTCATCGTGAAGTAGCAGGCCCAGGCGGCCAGCGCGACGAACAGCGAGTCCGAGTAGACGGCCCACTCGGCGCCCGAGCCGGGGGCGATCGCCCAGATCCCGGCCGCGATCACGCCCGCCCGGGGGCCGGACAGCTTCTCCACCACGGCGTAGATCCCGGCCGCCGCGAACAGCGAGGCCAGCACCGAGACCAGCATCCCGGCGCCGTACAGGCCGAGGCCGGTGACGTCCGAGGTGAGCCGCATCAGGCCGGGGTAGAGCGGGAAGAAGGCCGCCGAGTTCTGCTCGATGGTGAAGCCCGGCTGGCCGCCCGGGATCGGGACCAGCGCCGGGTGGTAGCCGAACTGGGCGACCTGCTGGTACCACCAGCCGTCCCAGCTGGCCAGCACGTCCCAGGGGTTGGTGCCGCCGCCGAAACGGGCCGGCTTCTTCGCGTAGTCGCCGGAGAAGGAGAGCAGCTTCATGAAGACGGTGAAGCCGACCAGCTTGAGCACGGCGTAGCACCACACGGCCGGTCCGAACCGCACCACCAGGGCCCGGGCGCGGTCCTGCCAGGTGGGGGTGACGCTCGCCGGGTCCTCGCCGCGCTGGTCGGGCACGTCCTCGGGCAGGTCGGAGGAGACTGCCGGTATTGCGTTCATCAGCTGCGGACCCCAGCCTGCTGGACGTGGACGATCGTCCGCAGATTCTAGGCGGTCCCCCCTCCGGATGGTGTGGACCAGCTCCGGCCGGTGTGGACCGGCTCCGGCCGGTGTGGACCGGCTCCCTCCGGAGCGGACCGGCCGGACCCGATCGCGTACCCCGCCCGGCGGCCGGGGATACTCGGAGGATGGCCGATCACACCACGCGCACCGCCTACACCGTCGAGTCACTGCTCGCGGTGACCGTCGACGTGTTCAACGAGCGCGGATACGACGGCACGTCGATGGAGGACCTCTCCCGGGCGGCCGGGATCTCCAAGTCCTCGATCTACCACCACGTCCGCGGCAAGGAGGAGCTGCTGCGGCTGGCCGTCGGGCGGGCGCTGGACGGGCTGTTCGCGATCCTGGCCGAGCCGGAGGCGGTGGCGGGCCCGGCGGTGGAGCGGCTGGAGCACGTGGTGCGGCGCACCGCGGAGGTGCTGCTGGCGGAGCTGCCGTACGTGACGCTGCTGCTGCGGGTGCGCGGCAACACGGCCACCGAGCTGTGGGCGCTGGAGCGGCGGCGGGACTTCGACCACCAGGTGGCGGAGCTGGTGCGGGCGGCCGTCGCGGACGGCTCGCTGCGCGGGGACGTGGAGCCGCGGCTGGCCACCCGGCTGCTGTTCGGGATGATCAACTCGATCGTGGAGTGGTACCGGCCGGGGTTGAAGGCGGCCGACGGGGTCGCGGACGCCGTGGTGCACCTGGCCTTCGACGGGCTGCGGGCGCGCTGATCCGCCGGACAGGCCCTAGTCGGGGGGCACCTGGTCGGTCTCCTCGAACACCAGCATGGTTTGCGTGCCGAGCACCTGCGGGATGGACTGGATCCGGTTGAGGACCAGGTCCCGCAGGGCGTGGTTGTCGGCGGTGTGCACCAGCAGCAGGACGTCGAAGTCCCCGCCGACCAGGGCGATGTGGGCGACCCCGGGCAGCGCCAGCAGCTGCTCGCGCACGGTGCGCCAGGAGTTCTGGACGATTTTCAGGGTGATGTACGCGGACGCGCCCTGACCTGCCCGTTCGTGGTCCACCCGGGCGGTGAAGCCGCGGATGATGCCGTCCTCGACCATCCTGGAGATCCGGGCGTAGGCGTTCGCCCGGGACACGTGCACCCGCTCGGCCACCGAGCGGATCGAGGCTCGACCGTCCTGCTGCAGCAGCCGCAGGATCGCCCGGTCGACCCGGTCGAGTCTGGACATCTGTTCAGCCGACATGACCCCCCACCCTCGCCGATTGGACACACTGCCACCAGTCGACCGCCGCTCGGGCCGAATGTCCACCACCTTGTCACGCTTCTGGTCAAGATGAACAGACGACCGAACAATCGGTAGGGAGCCCCCGCCACCCCTGGAGGTGCCCCGAGATGACCGTTCTCGACCACAGACACCACACCGGTGTGCCCGGCTGGATGCCCGGGGCCACCGCTCCGCGCACGGATCCGGCCCCCCTTCTCCCGGACGTCTCCCCCGTCCGGGTGCTCGGCACCCCCGCGTTGGAGAAGCAGGACCCGGCGCTGCTGCGCGAGCTCTACCGGCGACTCGTCGTCGGCCGGCGCTACAACCAGCAGGCCACCACCCTGACCAAGCAGGGCCGCCTCGCCGTCTACCCGGCCTCCACCGGGCAGGAGGCCTGCCAGGTCGCCGCCGCCCTGGTGCTCGGCGAACGCGACTGGCTGTTCCCCAGCTACCGCGACACCCTCGCCGTGGTCTCCCGCGGGGTCGACCCGCTGGAGGCGCTGACCCTGCTGCGCGGCAACGCCCACACCGGCTACGACCCCCGCGCCAGCCGGACCGCCCCGCTCTGCACCCCGCTCGGCACCCAGGCCCCGCACGCCGTCGGACTGGCGCACGCCGCCCGGCTGCGCGGCGAACCGGTGGTCGCGCTGGCCATGCTCGGCGACGGCGGCACCAGCGAGGGCGACTTCCACGAGGCGCTGAACTTCGCCGCCGTGCTGCGGGCGCCGGTCGTCTTCCTGGTGCAGAACAACGGCTACGCGATCTCCGTCCCGCTCAGCGCGCAGTCCGCCGCACCCAGCCTCGCCCACAAGGCGGTCGGCTACGGCATGCCAGGGCGGCTGGTCGACGGCAACGACGCGCCCGCCGTGCACGCGGTGCTCGGCGAGGCCGTCGAGCGGGCCCGGGCCGGCGGGGGCCCGACCCTGATCGAGGCCCTCACCTACCGGATCGAGGCCCACACCAACGCCGACGACGCCACCCGCTACCGCACCGAACCCGAGGTGGAGGCCTGGCGGGAGCACGACCCGATCCTGCTGCTGGACCGCGCACTGCGCGGACTCGGCGTCTTGGACGACGGGCTGGTGCAGGACGCCGCCGACGAGGCGGAGGCGCTGGCGGCCCGGATGCGGGCCGAGTTCCACGCCGACCCGGAGCTCGACCCGATGGCCCTGTTCACCCATGTCTACGCCGAGCCGACCCCGCAACTGCGCGAGCAGGCAGCCCAGTTGGCCGCCGAGCTGGCCGCCGAAGCCGAGGTGCAGCACTGATGTCCACCGCTGTTTCCGCCCCTGCCGCCGGTACCGCCCGTACGGCGTCGATGGCGCAGGCGCTCAACTCCGCGCTGCGGGACGCCCTGCGCGAGGACCCCACCGTGCACGTGCTCGGCGAGGACGTCGGCGCGCTCGGCGGGGTCTTCCGGATCACCGACGGGCTCACCGCCGAGTTCGGCCCCGACCGCTGCCTGGACACCCCGCTCGCCGAGGCCGGCATCCTCGGCACCGCGATCGGCATGGCGATGTACGGGCTGCGCCCGGTGGTCGAGATGCAGTTCGACGCCTTCGCCTACCCGGCGCTGGAGCAGCTGTTCTCGCACGTCGCCAAGATGCGCAACCGCACCGGCGGCAAGCTCCCGCTGCCGATCACCGTACGCATCCCGTACGGCGGCGGCATCGGCGGCGTCGAGCACCACAGCGACGCCTCCGAGGCGTACTACACCAGCACCCCCGGCCTGCACGTGGTCACCCCCGGGACGGTCGGCGACGCCTACGGGCTGCTGCGCGCCTCGATCGCCTCCGACGACCCGGTGGTCTTCCTGGAGCCCAAGCGGCTCTACTGGGGCAAGGACGGGTTCGACCCGGCCGCGCCGGTCGAGCCGATCGGCCGGGCCGCGCTGCGCCGCACCGGCACCTCCGCGGTGCTGATCACCTACGGGCCCTCGCTGCCGGTCTGCCTGGAGGCGGCCGAGGCCGCGCAGGCGGAGGGCTGGGACCTCGCGGTGCTCGACCTGCGCACCCTGGTGCCCTTCGACGACGAGACGGTCACCCGGGTGGTGCGCTCGATCGGCCGGGCCGTGGTGGTGCACGAGGCCAGCGGCTTCGGCGGCACCGGCGCGGAGATCGCCGCCCGGGTCACCGAGCGCTGCTTCCACCACCTGGCCGCGCCCGTGCTGCGGGTCACCGGCTTCGACATCCCGTACCCGCCGCCGATGCTGGAGCACCACCACCTGCCCGGGGTGGACCGGATCCTGGACGCGGTCGCCCGGCTGCAGTGGGAGGACCGAGGATGATGCCCGTCGTACGGGAGTTCCGGCTGCCCGACCTCGGTGAGGGACTCACCGGGGCGGAGGTGGTGCGCTGGATGGTCGAGGTCGGCGAGGTGATCGCCGTCGACCAGCCGGTGGTGGAGGTGGAGACGGCCAAGGCCGTGGTGGAGGTGCCCTGCCCGTACGGCGGGGTGGTCACCGCGCGGTACGGCGCGGAGGGCGAGGAGATCTCCGTGGGCGCGCCGCTGGTGACGGTCGCGGTGGCGTCGCCGGCGGGGGTGGGCGAGGAGCTCGCCGCTGCCGGTGTCGTTGCCGCTGTCGCCGAGGTCGAGCGGCCGTTGGTCGGGTACGGGGTGCTCGAGAGCAAGGGCGGGCGGCGGCGCCGGGTCGGTGCGGTTGCTCCCGGTGCTCCCGGTGTTTCCGGTGCTTCCGTTGTTGCGGCTCCGGCTGTGGCTGTTGCGGCTGCGGTGGTGCCGGTGGCTCCGGTCGTGGTGCCGGTGATCTCGCCGTTGGTGCGGCGGCTGGCCCGGGAGCAGGGGGTCGATCTGACCGCGCTCGCCGGGAGCGGGCCGGACGGCCTGATCATGCGGGCGGACGTCGAACGCGCGGTCGCGGCCAAGGCGGCCGGCCCGGTGGCCGCTGCGGCGGTCGCCGCGCCCGTACCGGCCGGGCCGGACACGGTCGTCCCGCTGCGCGGGCTGCGCAAGGCGGTGGCCGAGAAGCTCGGCCGCAGCCACCGGGAGATCCCGGCCGCGACCTGCTGGGTGGATGCGGACGCCACCGAACTGATGGCACTGCGGCGGCAGTTGAACGCCGCCCCGGGCCCGAAGGTGAGCGTGCTGGCGCTGCTGGCCCGGATCTGCACGGTCGCGCTGGCCCGCTTCCCCGAGCTCAACTCCAGTGTGACGGAGGACGGTTCGGGCATCGTGCGGCACTCGGCGGTGCACCTGGGCTTCGCCGCCCAGGGCGAACGCGGACTTGTCGTCCCGGTGGTCCGGGACGCGCACACCCGCAGCACCGAGCAACTCGGCGAGGAGCTGGGACGGTTGACCGGGGCGGCGCGCGCCGGGTCGCTGACCTTGGCCGAACTGACCGGCGGCACCTTCACGTTGAACAACTACGGGGTGTTCGGGGTGGACGGGTCCACCCCGATCCTCAACCACCCGGAGGCGGCGATGCTCGGGGTCGGTCGGATCGTGGCCAAACCCTGGGTGCACGGCGGGGAGTTGGCGGTGCGCGAGGTGACGCAGCTGTCCTTCACCTTCGACCACCGGGTCTGCGACGGCGGGACGGCGGGCGGGTTCCTGCGGTTCGTGGCGGACTGCGTCGAGCAACCCGGGATGCTGCTGCGGCAGCTGTGAGCAGGGCGGGGTCGCCCTGGGTGTGCTGCTCGGCACTCAGGGCGACCACCGATCGTGTGAGAGTAGCGCGTTCCCCGGCCGGGTGTCCGGGCTTCCCGCGATTTGTCGGATGAGCAGTTCGGGCGTGCCACGCTGCCTAGGCGTCAGCAGAGACAAGCCAGGTGGTGGCGCAGGCCGGCCGGAGGCGAAACGATTCTCTTGGTTACTCGAAACGTAGCGGTGAAGTCCCGCAGAACACTTCTGATCCGCACCGGGCACGGCTCGGCGGGGGCCGCCTCCGTCCCGGGCCTGCCGGAGGCGGAGCCCGCGCGGCCGCCGATGCCGCTGGACCCGCCCGACCTGCCGCCCGCGTCGGTGGCGGAGCCCGTGCCGCTGGCGGAGCCGGTCGCTGTGGCGGAGTCCGCGTCGGTGGCGGCCCCGGTGCGGACCGGGCCGGTCGTGCCGCCGCCGCCCACCGAGCCGCCGATCGTCCCCGCGCCGAGCTACCCGGAGACGTCGTCGACCACCGGAACCGCCCCCGCCTTCCAGTCCCTGTTCGTCGACGCTCCAAGCCTCAACTGGGCCGGGCCGGGCGACAGTTGGAGCGACGCCTGGGCGGTCCAGCACCAGCCTCCGTCCCAGCTCCAGCCCCAGCCCCAGGCCCTGGCCGCCGCCGCGCCCGTTCCCGCCGTCGGTGTCGGTGTCGGTGTCGGTGTCGGTGTCGACCCGACCGAACTCCCGCTCACCGCCCAGGACATCGCACTGATCCGGGACAGCCTCGCGCTCGTCGAACCGGTCGCCGACCGGGCCACCGCGCACTTCTACGCCCTGCTCTTCCTGCAGCACCCCGAGGTCCGCCCGCTCTTCCCCGCCGCCATGGACGTCCAGCGCGACCGGCTGTTCCGCGCCCTGCTGGCCGCCGCCCGCGGCGCCGAGGACCCGGTCGCGCTGCGCACCCGGCTGAGCGAACTGGGCCGCGGCCACCGCCGTTACGGCACCCTGACCGGCCACTACGCCCCGGTGGGGGAGTGCCTGGTGCAGGCGCTGGCCCGGTACGCGGGCGGCCGCTGGGACGCGGCGACGGAACTGGCCTGGCGCCGCGCCTACCGGCTGATCTCCACGATCATGATCGAGGCCGCCGAGGAGGCCGCCCGCACCTCGCCGCCGTGGTGGCAGGGCGAGGTGGTGCGGCACGAGCAGCGCACCCGGGACGTCGCGGTGCTCACCGTCCGCCCCGACCAGGCGTACCCGTTCCGGGCCGGCCAGTACTGCAGCCTGGAGACGCCCTGGTGGCCGCGGGTCTGGCGGCACTACTCCTTCGCCTCCGCCCCCCGCCCGGACGGGCTGCTGGTCTTCCACGTCAAGGCCGTCCAGGCGGGCTGGGTGAGCAACGCGCTGGTGCGCCGGGCCGCCCCCGGGGACGTGCTGCGGCTGGGCCCGGCAGCCGGCGGGATGACCGTCGACCACGCCTCCGGTCCCGATCTGCTCTGCCTCGGCGGCGGCACCGGCATCGCGCCGATCCGCGCCCTGGTCGAGGAGGCGGCCGAGCACGGCGCCTCCGGCCGCAGCGTCGAGGTGTTCTACGGGGCCCGCAGCGCCGCCGAGTTGTACGACCTGGACGGGCTGCGCGAGCTGGCCGGGCGGCTGCCCTGGCTGACGGTGCGGCCGGTGCTGTCCGGCACCGGCCCGGCCGGGGGTGCGCTGACCGGTGAACTTCCCGAGGTGGTGGGCCGGTTCGGCCCGTGGGACGGTCGGGAGGCGGTGCTCAGCGGCCCGCCCGCGATGGTCCGGCGCGGGGTCGGGGTGCTGCTTCGGGCGGGGCTGCCGGCCGAGCGGATCCGGCACGACCTGGTCGGCGAACTGGCGGCCGGGTAGCGCCGGGCCGGTGTCGGGGACCAGCCCCGGCGACCGGCCCCGGGGCTCATCCGAGGTCGGGTGCGAGGAGCGCGCGGATGCCCTCGATGTTGGCCGCGAGGTACGCCCGGAGCCGGGGCGGGACGACGTTCACCGAGGTCACGCCCTCGCGGGTGAACGGCAGCCGGACCACCTCGTACTCGCCGTTCGGGTCCGTCACCTCGGGCCCGTGCCGTCGGCTGAGGTCCATCGAGGCCAGCCGGCAGACGAAGAAGTGCTGCACCTTGACCCCGTGCGGGTGCAGCGGGGTGCCGTCGTCGTGGTGGGTGTGGCTGATGGTGTCGACGAAGGCGGGCACCACGTCCACGACCTTGCCGCCCAGTTCCTCGTCCACCTCGCGGTGCAGCGCCTCGACCACGGTGCGGTCCTCGCGCTCGACGCCGCCGCCCGGGGTGATCCAGTACGGGTGCGGCGCCCCGGGCCGGACCCGCCGGATCAGCACGATCGAGGCCGGACCGTGCGGATCGTCCGGGTCCAGCTCCAGCAGGATCGCCCGCGCGGTCCGTTTGACCACCGGGCGCGGCGGCGGGGTTCGGTTGTCGGGGCCCATGGTGACCTCCGGGGCTGGAGCGTTGTGCGTGAGTCTCCCCGCGGAGGGAAACGGTCGAAACCCCGGGAAAGGGTCGAAACACCGGCAGAAGAGCAGAAGAGAGGTACCGGCGCCATGCAGCACAGCACTGTCCAGGGGCACCTGGCGATGAACCTCGTGGTCTCGCCCGAGCTGTCCTTCCGCACCGTGGTGGACCTCGCGTACGAGGCGGGCGATCCCTACGCGGTCCGGTTCACCTTCCACCTGCCCGGTGACGCCCCGGTCACCTGGGTGTTCGCGCGCGAGCTGCTGCTGGACGGCCTCGGCGGCCCGTCCGGCGAGGGCGACGTGCGCGTCCGGCCGCTCGGCGGGGAGCCCGCCGAGGTCCGCATCGCGCTGTGCTCCCCCAACGGGCACGCCGTGCTGCACGCCCCGGCGGCGCCGCTGACCGCCTTCCTGGCCCGGGCGGACCGGCTGGTGCCAGTGGGCGGGGAGTCCATCGGGAAGGAGCTGGACGCCGAGCTCGCGGACATCCTGCGGGGGTGCGACGCGGGGTGAGCGGGTCGTGCCGGGGCGCGCCGGGTGCTCGGTGCGCCCCGGGGGCGACGGCCGGGGACCCCCGGGGACGACGAAGGGGCCCGTACCCGGTGGACCACCCACCCGGGCACGGGTCCCTTCCACGGCCGGGTGCGACACCGCGCACGACGGATCAGTCGTCGTCCAGGGCCAGGTGCAGACCCCAGGAGACCAGGCTGATGATCAGTGAACCGACCAGCGCGGAGCCGAAGGTGGACACGTGGAAGTCCAACTCCAGTTTGGTGGAGGCCCACGAGGTGAGCAGCAGCATCAGGGCGTTGATCACGAAGGTGATCAGGCCCAGCGTGAGGATGAACAACGGGAACGAGAACAGCTTCACGACCGGCTTGATCAGCCAGTTGATGAGGCCGAAGACGACGGCGACGCCGAGCACCGTCAGCGTCTTGTGCTGCCAGTCGGCCTTGCCCTCGGCGAGTTGGATGCCGCTGACGATCCAGGCGGCGACCCAGATGGCCGCCGCGTTGATCAGTGTCTTGATGACGAAACCCTTCATGCCGCCCAAGCCTGACAGGCGGCCCGCTCCGGGGGAAGCTCCCACCGGACGAGTTGGTGCCGAACGCCCCTGGTCCCGGAGGCGGACGGGACGGAGCCGAAGGGCGGGGGCCGAGCCGTCGTAGGGTCGTGGGCATGACCCGTAGCCTCAGCGAAGAGCTCTGGGCGTCGATCGAGCCGATCTACGCCGAGATCCTCGCCCACCCCTTCATCGGCGGCCTCACCGACGGCACCCTGCCGCGCGAGGCCTTCCGCCACTTCGTCGTCCAGGACTCGCACTACCTGCGCGACTACGCCCGCGCCCTCGCCGTCTGCGCCGCCAAGGCCCCCGGCGAGGCCGACGTGCGGGCCTTCGCCGACGACGCGGTCGGCGCGCTCGCCGCCGAGCAGGGCATGCACGCCGAGTTCCTGACCGCCTTCGGCGGCACCGCCGAGGAGGCCGCCGCCGAACCGGTGCTGCCGACCACCCGCGCCTACACCAGCTACCTGCTGGCCACCGTGTACGGCGGGTCCTTCGCCGAGGCGCTCGGCGCGGTGCTGCCCTGCTACTGGATCTACGCCCGGGTCGGCGAGGCGCTGCTCGCCCAGGGCTCCCCCGACCCGCTGTACGCCAAGTGGATCGCCACCTACGGCGACGAGGCCTTCCAGTCCGTGGTCCGCCGGGTGCTGGCGCTCACCGACCGGCTCGGCGAGGAGCTCTCGGCGGCCGAACGCCGCCGGGTGGTCGAGCACTTCACGACCACCTCGCGCTACGAGTGGATGTTCTGGGACGCCGCCTGGCGCGGCGAGCGCTGGCCGGTCTGAACTCGTTCCCCCGCCGTTTCTCGGGGGTCCCCCCGGGGGGTGGGATCGGGGTGATCTAGGGGTTCTCTCCGGGCCGAAGGCCCTCGTTCCGCCGCTTCCGCCGCCGTAAGCTCGAAGCATCGAAAGCAAGCGGGATGCGGTTACCGGACGGCGGCCGACCCGAGGGGAGAAGAGGAACCGACATGGCTGAGCTCTGGAAGTCGCTGCCCTCCTGGGTGCGCAACATCGTCATCCCGGTGCTGGTCCTGGTGCTGGCCTGGAACGTCATCGCCTTCGTGTTCGGCGTGGTCGGCGCCCTGCTGAGCATCGTGATCAAGCTGCTGGTGGTCGTCGGCATCGCCGCCGCCGTGGTGATCCTGGTCAAGAAGGCCGCCAAGAACTGACCCCGCTCCGCGCACCGCGCGGAGCACCTCCGGAGGCCCGGCACCCCGTTCGCGGGGGCCGGGCCTCGGCCGTTCCCCCCGCGGATCCGTTTCGGGGACCGTCTGGACCTGCGGCGATCGGCTCGCTACCGTGTTGGCGTCATGTGCAGGCAACACCGCCTGCGACGCGGGAGCTCGGAGCACCGGGCTGAGAGGACGCTGACCGGACCGTCGACGGACGGACCGACGGCTGCGTCGACCGCAGGAACCTGGACCGGGTAATGCCGGCGTAGGGAGTGAAGGTCAGATGACCACGTTCGAAGCACAGCCGCAGCCTGCCCGCAGCACGCCCAGCAGCGAGCGCACCGGCTACCCCACCCCGGCCTGGCGCAAGGCCTACCGCGACGGATCCCGCCCCGACCTGCGGGCCCCGTACCGCGAGGTGCAGCTCACCAACGGCCGGACCGTGCCGCTGTACGACACCTCCGGCCCGTACACCGACCCGGCGTACGAGCCCGACGTGCGGCGCGGGCTGCCCGCCCTGCGCGACGCCTGGATCCGCCAGCGCGGCGACGTCGAGGAGTACGACGGCCGCGAGGCGCGCCCCGAGGACGACGGGATCAAGCACACCTCCCCGCGCGGCGGGAACCTGCGCAACCTGGACGCGGTCTTCCCCGGCCGCCCGCGCCGTCCGCTGCGTGGCCGCGGCGGCGTCGCCGTCACCCAACTCGCCTACGCCAAGCGGGGCGTGGTGACGCCGGAGATGGAGTTCGTGGCGCTGCGCGAGGGCCTGGAGCCGGAGTTCGTGCGGGACGAGGTGGCCCGCGGCCGCGCCGTCATCCCGGTGAACGTGAACCACCCCGAGGTGGAGCCGGCCGTCATCGGCACCAACTTCCTGGTGAAGATCAACGCCAACATCGGCAACTCCGCCGTCACCTCCTCGATCGAGGAGGAGGTGGAGAAGATGACCTGGGCCACCCGCTGGGGCGCCGACACCGTCATGGACCTCTCCACCGGCCGCAACATCCACACCACCCGCGAGTGGATCCTGCGCAACTCCCCCGTGCCGATCGGCACCGTGCCGCTCTACCAGGCGCTGGAGAAGGTCGACGGCAGGGCCGAGGAGCTCAGCTGGGAGGTCTACCGCGACACCGTCATCGAGCAGTGCGAGCAGGGCGTCGACTACATGACCGTCCACGCGGGCGTGCTGCTGCGGTACGTCCCGCTCACCGCGCGCCGCAAGACCGGCATCGTCTCCCGCGGCGGCTCGATCATGGCGGCCTGGTGCCTGGCGCACCACCAGGAGAACTTCCTCTACAGCAACTTCGAGGAACTCTGCGACATCCTGGCCGCCTACGACGTCACCTTCTCGCTCGGTGACGGCCTGCGGCCCGGCTCCATCGCCGACGCCAACGACGAGGCCCAGTTCGCCGAACTGCAGACCCTCGGCGAGCTCGGCCGGATCGCCCGCGAGCGCGACGTCCAGGTGATGATCGAGGGCCCGGGCCACGTCCCGATGAACAAGATCAAGGAGAACATGGATCTCCAGAAGGAGATCTGCGACGAGGCGCCGTTCTACACCCTCGGCCCCCTCACCACCGACGTCGCCCCCGGCTACGACCACATCACCTCGGGCATCGGCGCCGCGATGATCGCCTGGTGGGGCACCGCGATGCTCTGCTACGTCACGCCCAAGGAGCACCTGGGCCTGCCCAACCGGGACGACGTCAAGACCGGCGTGATCACCTACAAGATCGCCGCCCACGCCGCCGACCTCGCCAAGGGCCACCCCGGGGCCCAGGCCTGGGACGACGCCCTCTCCGACGCCCGCTTCGAGTTCCGCTGGGAGGACCAGTTCAACCTGGCCCTCGACCCGGAGACCGCCCGCGACTTCCACGACGAGACCCTCCCCGCCGAGCCGGCCAAGACCGCGCACTTCTGCTCCATGTGCGGCCCGAAGTTCTGCTCGATGAAGATCTCCCAGAAGATCCGCGACGAGCACGGGGACGGCTCCACCGCCGTCAGCACCGACTTCGACGCCGAGGCGCTGGCCGGCATGGCCGAGAAGTCCGCCGAGTTCGCCGCCCAGGGCAACAAGGTCTACCTCCCCCTGGTCGACTGACACGCTGACCGGCGCCGGGGGAGGCTGCGGCGGAGTAGCGTGGGGGTAACCGAGGACATTCCGAACACCGGCAGCAGCGCCGACGTCGCCCTGGGTGGTGATGGGTCCCGCGTGGACCGGACGGGCGGCTCCGTATGATGCCGATTCCTCTCCCCAGCTCGTTCTCCTCCGGGCCGTGGCCGGTCCCGGGCGTCCCGTTGCTCCCGCGGCTGGAACTGGAGCCGACGATGACGCGGGACGGCGTCTTCGACGGGGCCTGGTGGCCCCGTTCGGACCGTGTCCTCGCCGAACTGCCGGACCTGATCACCGCACTCGGCGCCCACTTCGGACGGATCGTCCGGGTCGGCCTCGACACCTCGGCCTGGGACGGCGTGCCCAGGTCGGTCGCGGCGAACGGCCTGACCGTCAAGATCAACTGGTTCCCCGGCAGCGACGCGACGATCAGCATCACCCGGGGCTTCCAGGACCACTTCCTGCTGCTGGTGGTGCCGCCCGGCACCGCCCCGGCGACGGCGGCCGCCGCGATGGCCGGCGCCTCGGCGACCGGGAACCACACCCCGGCCGCGGAACTGCTGCACTGAACCGGGCTGTCGGCGGGCTCCGGTACCTTGCTCGGACCGATGAGCGAGGAGGCGTGCGGGTGAGCGGTCCGGTGGTCGAGTTGGGCCATGCCGAGGGGTGGGACTTCGCGGCGGGTGCCGCGGTGGGCGCGTTGCGGCCGCAGGAGGCGCGGGCCCGGGACGCGGCGGGCCTGCCGTACGTCGTGGTGTACCGGAGCGCGGGGCGTTCGGTGCCGCTCGAAGTGCGCCTGGTGTCGTGGCGGGACCACTACGCGGGTGTGTGGGTGTACGACGAGCACGGGCGACGGGTGGAGCACCTGGAGCTGCGGCTGCTGGAGGAGGGCCGGCTGCTGCGGAGGTACCACGAGCGCTGGGGCTACTCGGGCCCGGAGGCACCGGAGTTCGACCGGGTCGCCGACCGGATGGCGGTCGAGCTGTTCCCGGGCGGACGGGGCCGGGTGTCGCACCGGCCCCGAGGGGACGCCGGGCCCAGGACGGTGACCGTGCCGAGTGCCTCCGAGGAGGAACGTTGGCTCCGGCGGCCGGACTTCGACGACTGGCCGCTCCTCTCGGCCGACCGGTGGGGGCTCGACGGCACGGTCCGGCCCACCGCGGCGCCGCTCACGGAGCCGGTGTCCGCAGCCGCGGCGGAGCCGTGGCTCCCGCCGCGCCCGGGCGGGCCGGGGGACCTCCCCGCCCTGTTCGTGCCCGGCACCCGGCTCACCACCAGCGATCACCGGGAGAACATGGTGGTGCTGGAGCCGAAGGCCGGCCCACGCCTGCGGGTCCCCAGCGGCCGGCTGGCGGTGGCCGATCCGCTCGACACCGGGCGGCCGGACATCACGGTCGAGGTGCTGCCCGGCAGCTACCCGACGGAGGTGGCGACGATCGGGTTCGGGTACCACTGCGAGTTCGAGGGTGCCTGGGTCGAGCGCACTGGGACACCAGCGCTCCGGCTGCGGGTGGGCGACGGACCCGTCGACTCCTGGACGATGGCCCTCGGGGAGGGGGACGACCTCAGGCTGCTGCGGGACGGCGAGGCGTACGGGTTCAGCACGGACGGCGCGACGGGGTGTTTTGCGGACGCCGGGGCCTGGCCGGTCCTCCAGGAGCGGTTCCGGCGCGCCCTGGTGGACCGGGACGAGGAGGCCGGTGAGGACCTCGACTCCGGCTCCGGGTTCTTCCTGCGTACCGTGGACGAGGAGTCGGGCGCGGACCTGCTCGCGTTCGCCACCGACAGCGACGGCACCCACCCGGTGTGGCTGGGCCTCGACGGGTCCGGGGGCGTGGTGTGCGTCATCGTCCAGGTGGACTGGCTGCCCCATCTGAAGATCGTCTGAGCGGCCCGGACGAGCGGCCCGGACGAGCGGCCCGGGACCAACGGTCCGGACGAGCGGCCCTGAGGCGTACTGCGGGTGCCGACCCGGTCCTCCCCCGAGGGTCCGGGGCGGCACCCTGCTCTTTCAGCCGGTGGTGTCCTGCGGGTACCAGCGGAGTTCGACGGTGTTGCCGTCCGGGTCCTGGACGTAGAGGGAGGTGGCGGTGCCGCGGGCGCCGTAGCGGGGGCCGGGGCCGTCGAGGACGGTGAAGACGCCGGAGTCGACGACCTCCTGCCAGTCGAGGGGCTCGACGGTGAGGCAGATGTGGTCGACGTTGGACTCGTGGCGGGGGCGGTGGAAGAGGTCGATGATCGTCTCGCCGCTGACCCGGACGGAGGGGAAGGAGACCTTCCCGGCGCGCCATTCGTCGACCCGGACGGGAGCCAGGCCGAGCAGGCCGGTGTAGAAGGCGAGCGACCGCTCGATGTCGGCGACGTTGAGGACCAGGTGGTCGAGGGCGACGACGCGCATGGTGATCGGCTCCGGTGGTGTGGGGTCTCGTGCGGTGACGGGGTCAACGATCCTCCGGCCCGGGGCGGTCATCAATGGCGGATCACCGTACGATCGTTGAGCCCGGTTAAACGATGCCGGGTCGAAGGGGTGGGGCGGCATGCTGGAACGGCTGGAGACCGAGGTCTTCCTCGCCCTGACCGGGGAGCTGCACTTCGGGCGGACCGCCGAGCGGCTGCGGCTCAGCACCGGGCGGGTCAGCCAGGTGGTCAAGGCGCTGGAACGCCGGATCGGCGTCCCGTTGTTCGACCGCTCCAGCCGGTCCGTCCGGCTCACCCCGGTCGGACGGCAACTGGCCGCGGACCTCGCCCCGGTGGTGGCCGCGATGGAGGAGGCGGTGCGCCGGGCGGTGGACGCCGGGCGCGGGGTGACGGGTGGGCTGAGGGTCGCGTTCCTGGGCGAGTGGACGGCGCCGGTGCTGTTCAGGGCGGTGGCGCTGTTCGGCGAGCGGCACCCCGAGTGCCGGGTGGACGTGCGGGAGGTGCAGCTCTCCAACTCCCGGGCCAGCCTGGAGGACGGCTCGATCGACATCCTGCTGGCCTCCTACCCCTTCGGCGGCATGGCCGTCGGTCCGGTCCTGCTCAGCGAGCGGCGGCTCCTGGCGGTGCCGGCCGGGCACCCGTTGGCCGCCGAGGCCTCGGTGTCGCTCGAAGTCCTCGGGGACCACCCGGTGGTGCAGTACCCGGCGGTCACCTCGGTCGGCTTCAAGCGGGACCGCACCCCCGACCGCACGCCGTCCGGCCGTGCCGTGCCCAAGGGCCCGTCGGGCAGCACCTTCTCCGAGATGCTCAGCCTGGTCGCCCTGGGCCGGGGCGTCCTGCCGGTCGGCGAGCACTGCCGCCGCTACTACCCGCGCCCCGACCTCGCCTACGTCCCCATCCACGACGCCCCGCCGATCGAACGCGGCCCGGTCTGGCTCCCGGGCAACACCACCGAGCGCGTGCGCGCGTTCGTCCGGGCGGCGGCCGAGGTGGCCGAGATGGCCGCTGCGGCAGGGAGGTAGGGCGCCCGGCGCGGCTGCCGACGGGCTTCCGGGCGTGGTCAGCCGACCTCGTCCGGGCCGGTGAAGTCCGGCGGGGTGTAACCCGGGCCGGTGAAGTCGGGCGGGGTGAAGGCGGCCGGGCGGGGGCTGCGGCCCTGGGGGTCGGTGATGCCGTCGGGGCCGGGGCTGGTGAAGGCCGGCGGGCTGTAGCCGGGGCTGGTGAAGTCGGGGCGGGTGAAGTCGGGGCGGGCGGGTTCCGCGCCGTTGGCGTCGGGGCCGGTGGCGTCGGGGCCGGTGAAGTCCGGGCTGGAGAAGTCCGGGCTGGTGTAGCCGGGGGCCGGGCGGCCGGCGACGGCGGGCAGGTGGCCGTGGAGGTAGGGCAGCAGGCCGCGTTCGCGCAGGGCGGTGCGCCACTCCGCGCGGGCGGCGCCGAGTTCGGCGGCCAGCTCGGGGTCGGTGCCGGCCGGGACGGCGGCGGCGCCGTCCCGTAGGGCGGTGAGCAGCAGGCCTATGACACCGACGGCCATGGCGGCGACCCCGGCGGCGAGCGCCACCCAGCCGGCGGTGACCATCGCGCGGGCGAGCGCGAGGCCGGAGCCGGCGGCGCGCATCAGGTAGCCGACCAGCAGCAGGACGAGGGCGGCGGCCCAGGCGAGGATCGGGGTGAGCACGGTGAGGACGGGGAACAGCCCGGCGCCGCCGTCGGCGGAGCGCAGCTGGCTGAGCAGGCCGGGGGCGTACGGTTCGACGTCGGCCGGCGGCGGGGGCGTGGCCCGCAGGGTCTCGCGCAGCGCGGTGTAGTGGGCGTACTCGGTGGCGGCGGCGGTGTTGACGGCGTCGGCGTCGCGCAGGGCGAGGGCGCGGAGCTGGTCGGTGCCGAGCGCGCCGGGGGCGCGCAGGGCGGTGAGGACGGTGCGGTCGCGCAGGGCTTCGGCGAGGAGGCGCTCGTACTCCGGGCGGTCCTCGGCTAGCAGCGGCGGGGGGTTGGACATGGGGACCCCGTTCATGCGGACCCCCGGCCCGGCGGCGAGGACGCGGGACCGCATCGAGGACGCGGGACATCCTCAGGGCACCGGGGCGGGCGCGGAGGCGGGCCGCCGGACGGGCGGCCGGGTGTGGTGTGCCTCATGGTAGGGGCGGGTGCGCCCGTGCTGACAGTCGGTTTCCGGAATTTCGCGCCCCGGCCCGCGCGCGCGTGGGGGCGCGAGCGCCGGGAACAACTGTTCCAGTGATGCCGATGACTGTCAGGCCGTCAGGTCAGAAGGTCGACAGGTCGTCAGATCGGCAGCCGCGCGACCAGCAGCCGGCCCTCCATGGTGACCCCGCCGTCCATCGCCACCGCCAGGTCGTCCGCGTACACGTACGGCCCCGGGATGTGCGGCGGCTGCCCGTCGTCCGCGTGCACGGCGCCGGTGAGGTACGGGATCGGGCTGTGCCCGTGCACGACCCGGCTGCCGCCGAAGGTGTCGAGCAGCTCGTGGACGGCCATCGGCCCGGCGTCGCCGCGGAAGGCGAAGCGCTTGGTGAAGCGGCGGAAGCAGTCCCACCACTCGTCCACGCCGCCGTCGGCGAGCAGGCTGTGCACCGCGTCGTTGACGTCCGGGATGGACTCGCCGTACTCCAGGTACGCCGTGGTGTCGGAATGCAGCAGCAGGTGGCCGTCCTCCAGGCCCATGGCGGGCAGCCGGGAGAGCCAGCTGATGTGGTGGGCCTCCAGCCGGTCCAGGTCGTTCTGCTGGCCGCCGTTGAGCCGCCAGGCGGCGAGGAAGGAGGCGGTGCCGGCGGTGGACTGGACGGGCTCGTCGCCGTACTTGGCGGCACCGAGGAAGAGCAGTTCGTGATTGCCCATCAGGGCGCGGCAGTAGCCGCCGGCCGCGGCGGCCTCCGCGGCGAGCTGCATGACCAGGTCGATGACGCCGATGCCGTCCGGGCCGCGGTCGGTGAAGTCGCCGAGGAACCAGATCCGGGCGCGGCCGGCGGACCAGTGGCCGCCGTCGTCGATCAGGCCCTGGTGGTGGAGTTCGGCGCGCAGCTCCTCCAGGTAGCCGTGCACGTCGCCGACGACGTAGACCGGGCCGGGGGGCTCGCCGGGGCCGGGGGCCGGGTACGGGTAGGTCGGCGCGGAGGGGTCGGGCAGCGGCGGGCCGAGTTCGATGGTCGGCGGGTCGTCGCGGTCGGTGAGCTGGTCGCCGAGCTGGTCGGTCAGCTGGTCGCCGAGCTGGTCCGCGAGCTGGAGGGCCGGGGAGGGCTGGTCGGGCAGGGTGGGCTCGTAGCCGGTGTGGTCCTGCTGCCCGTAGCCGCCGCGCTCCTGGGGTTCGTAACCGCCTTCGTAGCCGACCTGGGCGTGCACGGTGTGCCCCTGCCCCTGCCCCTGGCCGTCGTGCCAGTGCTGTTCCAGGTAGCGGGCGCCGCCGTAGCCGCTGTAGGTCTCCGCTTCGTACGGGGTGTCCTGGTAGCCCTGGGCGGGTTCGGGTTCGTAGTAGGTGCCGTACGGCAGCACGTCGAGGTCCGGCTGGTGGCGGGGGCCTGAGTGGGGGTGCTCAGGTCCGGGGAAGCGGTCCTCGGGTGTCATTCGCCCATCATAGGAAGACCACTCTCCCGCCGTCGTCACCTGGTGGGTATCCAATCCTCCGGAGCGTCAGCCGGGCGGTCCCGCAGGGTCCGTTTTGCCCCGGCTCGGTAGGGTCTCGTGGGTTTTTCGTGGGCGTACCGGCGGCTGTTCGCCGCCTTCCCGCCCGCTGCGCTACACCTCGCCCGGGGGGCGCGGCGGGCTGACGGTGGTGCGCGGGCTGCGGCGCTGGGAGGAGGCGCGGACGATCAGTTCGGTCGGCATCAGGGTGCCGGGGGGCGGGCCGTTGCCGGCGGTGCGGAAGCGGGGCGGGAAGAGCCGGGCGATGTCCACGCCCGTCCCGGAGTCGACCCCCTCGATGGCGTCGATGAGGAGGTTGACCACGGTGGTGCCGATCTTGCGCGGTTTGAGCGAGAGGGTGGTGATCGGCGGTTCGGTGGCCGCGTAGACGTCGCTCTCGCTGCAGGTGACCAGCAGCAGGTCGTCCGGGACCCGCAGGCCGTACCGGCGGGCGGCGGCCAGCAGGTCGGTGCCGTTGGGGTCGAACAGGCCGTACACCGCGTCCGGGCGGTCCGGGCGGGCGAGCAGCCGGTCGGCGGCGACGGCGCCGGCCGCCGGGTCGTGCGCGGGGTAGGCCTCGTACACCGGCTCCTGGCCGACCTTGGCGCACCAGCCGAGGTAGGCCTCGGTGGAGAGCCGGGTGTAGGTGTCGGTGCTGGTGCCGGTGAGCAGGCCGATCCGGCGGGCGCCGGCCTCGGAGAGGTGGTCGAGGATGCCGAGCACGGCGGCCTCGTGGTCGTTGTCGACCCAGGCGGTGACCGGGCAGTTGCCGGGCTTGCCGTCGCTGACCACCGGCACGCCGGACCGGTACAGCTCGCTGACCAGCGGGTCCTGGTCGGGCGGGTCGATCACCACGGTGCCGTCCAGGGCGATGTTGCCCCAGACGTCGTGGCGGGAGGAGGCGGGCAGCACGACCAGCGCGTAGCCGCGGCCGAGGGCGGCGCTGGTGGCGGCCCGGGCCATCTCGGCGAAGTAGGCGAACTCGGTGAAGGTGAAGGGTTCTTCGCCGTACGTCGTGACGGTCAGCCCGATCAGGCCGGACCGTCCGGTGCGCAGGGTGCGGGCTGCGGCCGAGGGGCGGTAGCCGAGGCGCTCGGCGACCTCGCGCACCCGGCTGCGGGTCTCGTCGGGCAGGCGGCCCTTTCCGTTCAGCGCATCGGAGACGGTGGTGATCGACACTCCGGCGGCTGCTGCCACATCCCGGATGCCGGCCCGCTCCAGACGCCGTGAGGTGGTGGGACGCCGACCGCTCTGGTTGGCTGCTGCTGTCATGGCGGACCGATCGTATGGCTCCTGACAAGGGTCTGTGACCGGCGCATCGGGAGCCTTTGGAGATACGTTTCTCCATGAGTGAGCCGGGGTGCACCCCTTCGATCCCCTCCCGAATCCAGCCGTCTTACCTCTGACATGTGCCAAAGGAACCGGGCAGAATGGCTGATCTGCGCCTGTCACCCGTCCGGGCATCTCACTCCTACGGGTGAGGGCGGTCGGTATCGTGCAAGGCACCCGACCGGGGTTGGTCCGGGCGCGTTCCGGGATTCCCGGGGACGTGGCCAGGTACCGCGGCACGGCGGCGATCCCGGCCGTGCGAGGGCGGGCGGACCGGCAGAGAAGACGAAGGAGTACGACCGTGAGCAGTGGTACCTCAGCGCCGGGCCCGCGCCTGCGCCCGAGCCTGGACGGCATCCCCACCTACAAGCCCGGCAAGCCGGCCGGCGCCGACGCCTACAAGCTGTCCTCGAACGAGAACCCGAACGACCCGCTGCCCGGCGTCCTGGAGGCGGCGGTCGCGGCGGCCGGCTCCTTCAACCGCTACCCGGACATGGGTGTCAGCGAGCTGACCGCCGTCCTCGCCGAGCGCTTCGGCGTGCCCGCCGAGCACATCGCCCTCGGCACCGGCTCGGTCGGCGTCGCCCAGTCGCTGGTGCTCGCCACCGCCGGCCCGGGCGACGAGGTGATCTTCGCCTGGCGCTCCTTCGAGGCCTACCCGATCATCACCCAGATCGCCGGCGCCACGCCCGTCCCGGTCCCGCTCAAGGACAACGGCGACCACGACCTGGACGCGATGCTCGCCGCCGTCACCCCGGCCACCCGGCTGGTCTTCGTCTGCAACCCCAACAACCCCACCGGCAACGTGATCCACCGCGCCGAGCTGGAGCGCTTCCTGGACGCCGTCCCCGGTGACGTCCTGGTCGTCGTCGACGAGGCGTACATCGAGTTCATCCGCGACGCCGAGGTGCCCAACGGCATCGACCTCTACCGCGACCGCCCCAACGTCTGCGTGCTGCGCACCTTCTCCAAGGCGTACGGCCTGGCGGGCCTGCGGGTCGGCTTCGCGATCGCCCACGAGCCGGTCGCGAACGCGCTGCGCAAGACCGCCGTCCCGTTCGGCGTCAGCCAGCTCGCCCAGGACGCCGCCGTCGCCTCGCTGCGCGCCGAGGAGGCGCTGCTGGAGCGGGTCGAGGCGCTGGTCGCCGAGCGCACCCGGGTCGTCGCCGGGCTGCGCGCCCAGGGCTGGGACGTCCCGGACTCGCAGGCCAACTTCGTCTGGCTCGGGCTCGGCGAGCGCTCGCAGGACTTCGCGGCGGCCTGTGCGGCGGCCGGGGTGATGGTCCGGCCGTTCCCGGAGGGCGTGCGGATCTCGATCGGCGAGACCGAGGGCAACTCGATCTTCCTGGCGGTGGCGGAGGGCTTCCGCAAGGAGATCGACGGCTGAGGCCGGTCGCCTTCCCGCCCGCAGGGGCGCACTCCGGTCGGGGGGCGCCCCTGCGGCGTCCCGGGGCGCGGGGGCACGGGGCGAGGGCGCGCGGGGCGGGGGCGCGGCGCGGGCGCGCGGGGCCGGCTGGGGGCAAGGCGTGTCTGAGGGCCGTCTGAGGAAGCCCTCCCGGATGGCCGGGGATTGCTGGGAGAGCGCTGGGAGTTCGGCCAACGATCGCCCTTGCCCCGCCCAAGCCGCCCGCGCGGGCCGGTGGATATGGGAGGGATGTCCGGATCCGGCCGGTCAGTCTTCTCCCAGCCGCCGCCCAGGGCAGCGCAAGAGCGCCCGGCGAAGCTGTCCGCCATGAAGGTGCTCCCACGGCGGCGCGGTGCCGTCCTCGTCAACTCCGCGCTCGGCGTGGCCCTGCTGGGCGGTGCGGCCCTGGTGTACGCCACGCTCGACGGCAGCGGCGGCACGGCCGCCGCCAAGCCGGTCGCCCGTACTGCGACCGTCACCAAGGGAACGGTCCTGGCCACGGTGTCCGGAACCGGCACCCTGGCCTCCCCGACCGACGCCGCCCAGGACTTCGCCACGGGCGGGCGGCTCACCGCGGTCAAGGTCGCGGTCGGCGACGCCGTCAAGAAGGGCCAGGTGCTGGCGACGGTCGACACCACGGCGGCCCAGCAGCAGGTGGACGCCGCCCAGTCCGCGCTCACCACGGCGAACGCCAACCTCACCAAGGCGCAGGCAGGTGTCACCACCACGACCACCGAGCCGCTGCCCGGGGCCACACCCCCGGCGAGCGGCGGCAGCGGCTCCGGTGGGGGTCGCGGGGCGGGCGGGAGCAGTACGCCCGCCCCGCAGACCACCACCATCACCACCACCAAGGTCGACGACGCGGCCGTCGCCCAGGCCCAGCAGCAGGTCGCCACCGCGCAGACCACCCTCACCAACGCCCAGGCGGCGCTTGCCGGGACGACGCTCACCGCCTCGGTGGACGGCACGGTCGCCTCGGTCTCGGCGAAGGTCGGGGACACGGTGGGCGCCACGACCTCCGGCGCGTCCTCCTCCTCGGCCACCAAGTCCACTGGTAGCAGCGCGAGTTCGGGATCGCCCAGCGGCTTCATCGTGCTGACCAACCCGACCGGGATGCAGGTCACCGCCAACTTCTCCGAGCTGGACTCGCTCAAGTTGAAGAAGGGCGAGGCCGCCACCGTCACGCTGAACGCCCAGTCCGACACCAAGCTCAACGCGACCGTGCTGTCCGTCAGTTCGCTGCCGTCGAGCAGCGGCAGCGGCGCGGCCGGCTCCTCCGCCGTCCAGTACGCGGCCACCCTGCAGCTCAGCGGGGACACCAGCACGCTGCGCACCGGCCTCAGCGCGACCGTCCAGGTGATCACCGGCGAGGCGGACAACGCGCTCTCGCTGCCGACCTCGGCGCTGTCCGGCACCGGCACCTCGCGGACCGCCACGGTGGTGCACGAGGGCGGGGCCACCGAGCGGGTCGACGTCGGCGTGGGCGTCGAGGGCGACAGCACCGTGCAGGTGACCTCCGGTCTCAAGGAGGGCGACAAGGTCCAACTCCCCACCACCAGCGGCACCAACGGCTTCCCGAACGGCTCCTTCCCGGGCCTGGGCGGCGGTGGCGGCGGCGGTGGCCGGGGCGGCAACGGCGGCGCGGTCGGCATCCCGGGCGGTACCGGCGGCGGTGCCGGTGGCGCCGGTGGCGGCGGCCGCGGCGGTAAGGGCTGAGCATGCAGCACGTCATCGACAAACGCGTCCCCGCGCAACCCGTGCCGGTGATCCGGATCAGCCGGCTCACCAAGTCGTACGGGCACGGCGACGCCACCGTGCACGCCCTGCGCGGCCCGTCCCGGCCCGGGACGGACGAACCGGCCGGCGTCGACCTGGACATCGAACAGGGCGACTACGTCGCCGTGATGGGCAGTTCGGGCTCCGGCAAGTCCACCCTGATGAACATCCTCGGCTGCCTCGACATCCCCACCTCCGGCCGCTACCTGCTGGACGGCACCGACGTCGGCCACCTCGACGAGCAGCAGCTCGCCCTGGTCCGCAACCGCAAGATCGGCTTCGTCTTCCAGTCCTTCAACCTGGTGCCGCGCACCACCGCCCTCGCCCAGGTCGAGCTGCCGCTCGCCTACGCGGGCGTCCGGTCGGCGGAGCGCCGGCGGCGGGCGATGGCCGCGCTGTCCCTGGTCGGCCTCGGCGAGCGGGCCGGGCACAAGCCCAACCAGCTCTCCGGCGGCCAGCAGCAGCGCGTCGCGGTGGCCCGGGCGCTGGTCACGGCGCCCGCGATGCTGCTCGCCGACGAACCGACCGGCAACCTGGACAGCCGCTCGACGGAGGAGGTGCTGGGCCTGATCGACGGGCTCAACGCCACCGGCCGCACCGTCGTGCTGATCACCCACGAGGACGAGGTCGCCCTGCACGCCAAGCGGGTGCTGCGCCTGGTCGACGGGCAGATCGTCAGCGACGTCCGGCAGGCGCCGGTCGACGGGCCCCCGCCCGCCCTGCGCCGACAGGGGGTGTCGGCGTGATCCTCTGGCAGACGCTCCGCTTCGCGGTCGGCGGCCTGGCCGCCAACAAGGTGCGCTCCGCGCTCACCATGCTCGGCGTGCTGATCGGTGTCGCCTCGGTGATCCTGCTGCTGGCGGTCGGCAACGGCTCCTCCCAGGCGGTGAAGGACTCGATCACCTCGCTCGGCACCAACTCCCTCACCGTCAGCGCCGGTTCGGCGGCCGGTGGCTCGCGGGCCACCTCCTCGGTGAAGAAGCTGACGGTCGCCGACGCCAAGGCGCTGGCGAGCGACACCGACTCGTCGGCGATCAAGTCCGTCGCGCCGGTGGTCACGACGAGCGCGACGGCGCTGTACGGGAACATCTCGTACAGCCCCGGCTCGGTCGTGGGCACCTACCCCGCGTACTTCGAGACCTCCAACCAGAAGGTCGCCCACGGCGACTACTTCACCGAGGACGACGTGCTCGGCTCGCGCAAGGTCGCGGTGCTCGGCGCCACGACGGCCAAGCAGCTGTTCGACGCCGAGGACCCGGTCGGGAAGAAGATCGTGCTCGGCGGGACGCCGTTCACGGTGGTGGGCGTGCTGGCCGCCAAGGGCGGCAGCGGGTTCACCGACCCGGACGACGTGGTGATCGCGCCGCTGCCGACCGTGCAGAACGCCTTCACCGGCTTCGGGGCGGTCAACCAGATCCTGGTCCAGGCGTCGTCCGCCGACACGACCACGGCCGCGCAGTCGGAGATCACCCGGGTACTGCTGGGGACGCACGCGATCACCGACCCGACCAAGGCCGACTTCCGGATCACCAACCAGGCCTCGCTGCTGACGGCCCGGGAGAGCACGACCAAGACCTTCACCGTGCTGCTCGGCGCGGTGGCCGCGATCTCGCTGCTGGTCGGCGGGATCGGGATCACCAACATCATGCTGGTGACGGTCACCGAGCGGACGCGCGAGATCGGCATCCGCAAGGCGCTCGGCGCGCCCCGGGCCGTCATCCTCGGGCAGTTCCTGACCGAATCGACCCTGCTGTCGGTGATCGGGGCCGGGCTGGGCGTGGCGGCGGGGATCGTCGGCTCGCACTTCAGCATCGTCGGCATCAAGCCGGTGGTCATCCCCGAGTCCGTAGTGGGCGCCTTCGGCATCGCCGTCGCCATCGGACTGTTCTTCGGCAGCTACCCCGCCAACCGGGCCGCCTCGCTGCGGCCGATCGACGCCCTCCGGCACGAGTAGGAGCACTTCTTCGATGGAGCACGACGAACAGGTCGCCCTGCTGGCCACCGCGCCCGACGCGCGGGACGTGAGCGCGGAGCTGGCGGCGCCGCCGCGGCGGAAGCTGCCGTGGCTGTCGCTGGTGCTGGCCGGTGGCGTGATCGCCACCGGGGCGTTCGCGGGCGGGGTCTGGTACCAGCAGGGGCAGGGCGGGACCTCCTCCGGTGGCAAGGCGCCGGCTCGGGCCGCCGCGGCGGGCGGCCAGGCGGCGGGCGGGTACGGACAGGGCGGTCAGGGTCAGGGTGGCGGGCGCCGGGGCGGTCAGGGCGGTCAGGGTGGCCAGGGCGGTGGCCAGGGCGGCTTCGCGCGCGGCACCGTCAAGGCCGTCGACGGCTCGACGGTGTACCTGACCGACGCCAACGGCAACACGATCAAGGTGACGACGGGGGACTCGACCAAGGTCCAGCTCAACAAGCAGGGCAAGGTCGCCGACCTCCAGCCCGGCCAGAGCGTGACCGTCGTCGGCACGCCGGACTCCAGCGGCGGCTACAACGCCACCCAGCTCGTCGAGGGCGCCGCCGGTGCCGGAGCGGGCGGATTCGGCGGTGGCGGTGCCGGAGGCGGAGGCGGCTTCGGCGGAGGTGCCCCCAAGAGCCCGTCCGGCGGCTGACCCGGTACCGCCGGACGCCACTTCGCCCCGCTGGAGCCATCCAGCGGGGCGAAGTGCTGCCCGGGGCCCGGATCGCAGGAGCAGCGCCGGTGCACGGCGGGCTCACCTGCCTCGACGTCCCGCTCGCCCCTCGACCGATCCGGGGTGGGTCTGGACCCACCCCAGGTGTGGGGCTGGACCGGTGTTCCGTCCTCCGCCGTCTCCGTAGATTCGTTCTCACCACGACACGGAGGACAGAACAATGGCGATCACCGCGACGGAGACCCGCACCAACTCCCGTACCGACGAGGCGTTCTCGCTCGCGAAGAAGTGCCTCACGCTCTTCGGTGCGATCGGCGTGATCACCCTCGCGGTCGTCGTCGTGATGGCGTCCACCGGGCACGCGAGCACCCCGTTCATGTGGATCCGCGGGGTCATCTTCCCCGCCCTGGCCCCGGTGCTGCTGCGGATCACCGTGCGGGCTGCGGGCGGCGACTACAAGGCGCTGGACCGGATCCGGACGGTCGCCACGGTGATGCCGATCGCCGTGATCGCCGTGGACCTGATCCCCGGGATCTGCCCGCCCTGGTACGCCGTCCTCCAGGGCCTCTCCGCCCTGGCGGTCCTGCCGATCGCATTCCTCACCCGCACCAAGGCCGTCACCACCGCCATCCCCAAGCCGTGACCCCTCACCTCCACGCCCCGGGGCCCGGCCTCCTACACTCCCCGCCATGACAGCCATGGAGCCAGTGATCCGCCCGGCGACCCCCGCCGACCTGGGCGCGGTGGCCGAGGTCTACGCCCACTACGTCCATCACACGGTGGCCACCTTCGACGAGATCCCGCCGCCCCTCGCCGCCTGGCGGCAACGGCTGGACGACCTCACCGCCCAGGGGCTGCCCTTCCTGGTCGCGGAGGTGGACGGTGAGGTCGCCGGCTACGCGTACGTCGGCGCCTGGCGACCCAAGCCCGCCTACCGGCACACCGGCGAGAACTCCATCTACCTCGCCCCCGCCCACACCGGGCGCGGCCTCGGCGGCGCCCTGCTGGCAGCCCTGATCGACGCCTGCGCCGAGACCCACCTGCGCCGGCTCGTCGCCGTCATCGCCGACTCGGGCTCCGACGCCTCGGCCGCCCTCCACCGCCGCCACGGCTTCACCGACGCCGGCCGCCTCACCGCCGTCGGCCACAAGCACGGCCGCTGGATCGACACCGTCCTGATGCAGCGCGCCCTCGCCTGACCCCACGACCCCACCCAGCGCAGGAAGTCGACACCGCCGACTTCCTGCGCCGATGCGTTTCCGGCGGCGTACGACGGTCTGCGTTGCCGCGGACACCCGGGGTGGGTCCAGCCCCACCCCAGGTGTGGGGCTGGACCGGTGTTGTGGCTCCCGCCGTCTCCGTAGATTCGTTCTCACCACGACACGGAGGACAGAACAATGGCGATCACCGCGACGGAGACCCGCACCAACTCCCGCACCGACGAAGTGTTTTCGATTGCGAAGAAGTGCCTCACGCTCTTCGGTGTGATCGGCGTGATCACCCTCGCGGTCGTCGTCGTGATGGCGTCCACCGGGCACGCGAGCACCCCGTTCATGTGGATCCGCGGGGTCATCTTCCCCGCCCTGGCCCCGGTGCTGCTGCGGATCACCGCCCGCGCCGCCGGTGGCGACTACAAGGCGCTGGACCGGATCCGGACCGTGGCCACCGTGATGCCGATCGCGGTCATCGCCGTGGACCTCATCCCCGGGATCTGCCCGCCCTGGTACGCCGTCCTCCAGGGCCTGTCCGCTCTCGCGGTCCTGCCGATCGCCTTCCTCACCCGGACCAAGGCCGTCACCACCGCCATCCCCAAGCCGTGACCCCGATCGCGGCAGCACCCCGCGGCACAGGAAGTCGGCCCTACCGACTTCCTGTGCCGCACCGCTGTTGGCGTTACTGGTACCAGTCGTCGCCGCCCTGGGCGAGCGAGCGGCCCAGGTAGTCCCGCAAGTCCCGTGCCACCCACCGGCGGCTGTCGGACTCGTGCTCCCAGACGAAGATGTCCGGACGCACCGGAGTCCGCACGAAGGCGAACTGGTCCCCGCCGCCGTTGTCCCCGAAGAACAGCAGGGCGTCGAAGGGCATGTACAACTCGGCGAAAGAACGGTCGGACCGGAACAGCAGGTTCTGTTCGACGATCTGCTCGACCGACCAGACGGTGTCCACCCAGGTGCGCCCGACGACCCCGTCGCTCTCCAGCAACAACTCCCCCAGCTCACCGGGCAACCCGAACCCGAGCCGCCGCTCCGCCTCAGCCAGCGCCGCCACCTGCACGGGTTCCCGGAACCCCACCTCGGAATAGGCCCCAAGAGCCGTTTCTCTCCACATCCCCCGCACACTACCCAGCCCGCCCTGCGCCCCCGCGCCCCGCGCCCCGCGCCCCCGCCCGCCTCTTGCCGCGACCCGGCTCGACTCGACTGCTTCTCCGAGTTCGAACGGGGGGCGTTCCGGCCGACCACCGTTGTTGCCGCTCACGGGCGACAGAACCCGGCGTACAGGCCGACTTCCACAGGCGTCAACGGTGCGGTACCGGCGGCGGTGACTTCATGCGGGAACGTGAATGGTCCTTGCCCGCCCGGCGTGGCCTGCCTAGGGTCCTGATCACCGGTCCGCCATGAAATGCGTGGAGGGGAAACGATGAGGCTTACGAGGATCGCGGGTGGCGACCCCGACTGCCGCAATGACGACTGTCCGACCGTCTACACCACGGATCGTGGGTCGATCGCGGTTCAGGGTGACGTGGTGGAGTGGCAGACGCCCGCGGGCGAGGCCGTGGTGGAGATTCCCGAGGAAGTGTTGAGGGAGGCGTTCCGTGCTCTTGGATGGTGATGCCTGGCGTGCCGTCTTCGACACGTTCGAACGCGAGGCATTCCGGCTGGAGACGCGGAGCGCCTATGCCATGCCCGGCGAGGACGAGGAGTTCCGGGAGTTCCTGGCCACCGGAGAACTCGACATCCCCGAGGACGACCCGTGGCTCACCCGCGTGCGGACCTATCGCGCGAGCGGCCGAAGGATCTGCCGGGTGCACGTCCTGACCCGACCGCTCTCCGACTACCTGCGCTACGAGTTCGCCGCCTACGCCCACAACGTGAAGGCCGGCGAGGACATCCGCATCCTGGACCTCACCGGTCGGGACGACCCCGGGCTCCCGGACCAGGACTTCTGGATGTTCGACGACACCACAGTCGTCGACATGAGATACCGGTCCGACGGCACACAGAGCGGCCGGGAACTCCTGGAGGATCCGGACCTGGAGCAGTACCGGCACTGGCGTGGTCTCGCGCTATCCCTCTCGGTCCCCTTCGAGGAGTACGTCGCAGCTTGACCCTCGATCCCGGTAGGGCCGGAGAGCAACGCCGAGACCTTGCAGCAGCGCTCAAGGACCTCCGGCGTGCCTCCGGTCTTTCCGGCGAACGGCTGGCCGTCCGTTGCGGCATGAGTCAGAGCAAGATCTCCCGGATCGAGACGGGCCGCGCTCTGCCGACGGTCGTCGATGTGCACCAGATCGTCAACGCACTGGGCCTGGACGAGGACCTGGCCCGGGAGCTGCTCGCGTTGGCCAGCGTCGCCAACGCCGAGTACGAGGATGTCCGGGCGTCCGTCAGACGTGGACTGCACTTTAGGCAGCGTGAACTGGCGACCCTCGAGAGCAACTCCGAGCACATCCGCTACTTCTTGCCGGCCATTCCGTCGGGGTTGCTCCAGACGCCCGAGTACATGCGAGCGGCGATGAGCCCGCCGGTCGACCCGGTCGACGGTGATGTGACTCAAGCCGTCGCGTTGAAGATCGAACGACAGGCCGTTCTCTATGACGAGAGTAAGCAGTTCGATTTTCTGCTGACTGAGTCGGCTGTCCGCTGGAAGCTGTGCCCTCCATCGGTCATGGCTGTTCAGCTGGACCGCTTGGCGTCCATTTCTCGACTTCCGAACGTCAACATCGGAATAGTTCCACTTTCCGCTCAGATCGCCGATGCGCCGTTCCATATCTTCACTGTCTATGACTCGAGCCTTGTGACCGTCGAGCTCTTCACGGGACGGGTCGTCCTGCGCGATCCGAAGGACATCGACCACTATCAACGCCTGTTCGACTTCTTTCTCGCGAACTCCCAGGTCGGAGCCGGTGCCAGGGCCTTGCTCGATGAGTGGTCCGAAGAGTTCCGGCGGAGAATGTAGATGGATGAACTTTAGTCAATATCGTGCATATCGTTGAATGGCGGCCATCGACTTCTCTAATCTGCTCCTCGCTGGTTGGATGTCTCATCCGCAGGAGGGAACGCACATGGGAAAGCACCGCGGCGGATCGGGTGGGGACGGTCCCGGTAAGGCTGGTGGGGGCAGCGGGGGCGGGCACTCCGGGAAGCCGGATACCGCGCCGCACGACGGGCAGCGGGACGCGCCGCCCAAGAACCTGCCCAAGCCGTCGAAGCCGTAGGGGGCGTCATGACGTGGTACGAACTGGCCGATGCGCTCCGGGAGTCCGGCGCGCTGTCGGCCGACTGGGAGAAGGCGTTCCGGACCACCCCGCGTGAGCTGTTCACCCCGGACCGGATCCTGGACGAGGGCGAGTGGCTCGATCGCGCGGAACAGCCGCACCGCTGGGCCGAGTTGGTCGCCTCCGACCTCGCCCTGGTGACGCAGGTCTACGAGGGGACGGACACGCCGTCGTCGTCCAGCTCCATGCCCACGGTGGTCGCGCAGATGCTCCGGCACCTGGACGTGGCCGAGGGTATGCGGGTGCTGGAGCTGGGCACCGGGACTGGGTGGACAGCGGGTCTGCTGGCCACCAGGTTCGGCGCGGAGCGGGTGACCAGCGTCGAGCTGGACCCCGAACTGGCGGGCCGGGCGCGGCAGCGGCTGCACGCGGCGGGCCTGCGGCCCACCGTGCTGGCCGGTGACGGCACCCTCGGCCACCCCGGGGGCGCCCCGTACGACCGGGTGCAGTTCACGGCCGCCGTCCAGCGGCTCCCGTCGGCGATCATCGAACAGACGGCGCCCGGCGGGGTCATCCTGGTGCCGTACGGCACGCCGTTCTGCAACGGGGCGCTGTTGCGGCTCACCGTCGCCGAGGACGGGCGGTCGGCGAGCGGCCCGTTCGTCGAGGACGTGTCGTTCATGTGGGTGCGCGACCAGCGCCCGGACTGCGGCGAGTTCGGCATCGAGGATGTCCGGCACGGGCCCTCCGGCATCGACCCGGACGAGGTGGCCGAACGGACCGACTGCGCCTTCGCCGTCGGGCTGCGGCTGCCCGGCCTGTTCCGGCGGAGCGTGTGGGCCGACTACGACCGGTTCGGCACCGGCCGGGCGGAGGTCTGGGACGGCACCTCCTACGCCCACTGCCGCTTCGCCGATTGGGACGGGCCGCACGCCGTGTCGCAGTCCGGCCCGCGCAGCCTGTGGGACGAGGTGACGGCGGCGCACGGTTGGTGGGTCCGAAGCGGAAGGCCCGGTCTCACCCGGCTCGGTATGACCGTGACCGTCGCCGGCGAACACCGCCCGTGGCTGGACGACCCGGGCAACGTTCTGCGCTGACCCCGATCGGGTCGGCCCCCACCTCACCGTGCTCGCGGCAGGTGGCCCTTGCGTCGGGTGAGGGGCGGCGGTAGACACGGGTGGATCTTTGTTCCCCCGTAGACAGGCCGTTCGATGGCTCGTACGACCCCGCCGCGTCCGCTCGACGTGGAGGCGCTGTTCCCCGAGGTGGCCGCGTTCCGGAAGTCGGCCACCCGGCTGCATCCGCGGCCCGGCGAGCCGGGGCCCCGGGAGAGTTCGATGGGCGGGCCGGTGCTGTGGCCGTCCTCCGAGCCGTGGCCGCACTGCGCGGACGAGCATCCGCGGACGGCGTACTCCCCGCCGAGGACCACGGAGGGCCCGGTCCCGCTGGTGCCCGTCCTGCAGTTGTTCGCCGCTGATCTGCCCGGGCTCGAACTGCCGCCCGGCACCGACCTGCTGCAGTTGCTGTGGTGCCCCTTGGAGCACGATCCGGACTTCGTGCCCCGCCCGGAGGTGTTCCAGTGGGACAGTGCCTGCCCGGACCTCGCACCGGTGGCGCCCTCCCGCCCGGACGGTGCGGACGACGACTACCTGCCGGATCCGTGCGTCCTGCACCCGGAGGTCGTCACCGACTACCCGAACTGGGACCTGCCGGACGAGGTCGCCGACGCGCTGAGGGCCAGGTTCGAGCAGGTGGAGGAGGAGACCGGCTGGTCGTACTGGTACCACCTCTCGGTGTCCAGCGGGATCAAGGTCGGCGGCTATCCGACCTGGACGCAGGAACCGGACTGGCCCGACTGCCCGTCCTGCGACCGCACCATGCGGCACCTGCTGACCGTCAACAGCCGCGAGTTCGACGGTGAGGGCTGGCGTACCTGGCTGGCCGTCGAGGACACCCCGGCGGAGGGCGAGATCTGGGACCTCCCGTACGAGGAGCGGAAGCTGGTCCAGTGCCCGCCGGACCTCACGATCGGCGACATGGGCGGCGTCTACCTGTTCGAGTGCCCGGACTGCCCGGACCGGCCCCTCGCGCACCGCTTCGACTGCTCCTGACGGACGAGCGGGGTGCGGTCCCCTCCCCTGGGCGGGGGAGGGGGTCGGGCCGCCGGGACGATCCGCCCACCGTCGTCACGGCGGGACGGTGGAGGCATGAAGACGACCCTCCTTCGCCCCGCCGCCGCCCCCGCCGTCCACGCAGCCTCCGCCGCCTACGCCGCCGCCGTGTGGGCCGGCGCGTTCTCGCTCGTCCACCTCTACTGGCTGTTCGGTGGCCGGATCGGCCTCCCGGACGGGCTGTCCGTCACCGGGAACACCCCGCTGCTGATCATCGACATCCTGGCGATCCCGGGGTGTGCCGTGGCGGCGGTGCTCGCGCTGGCGATCGTCCGGCCGTGGGGCGGGCGGCTGCCCGCCAAGCTGCTCGGCGTCGCGCTGTGGGGCATCACCGCCGTCCTGCTGGTGCACTCGCTGCCGTCCGTGCCGGACTGGTTCGCGCTGGCCACCGGCTCCCGGACGACGGGCGACTTCGACGCGATGGGACGGTTCGCGACGCTGCTCTACGAGCCCTTCTTCCTGGCCGGCGGGCTGCTGTTCGGCCTCGCCACCCTCGCCCGCCGCCGCCCCCGCCGGAGCTGAGGGCCGAGGCTGAGGGGCTACGCCGGGTGCTCCAGGCCGATGGCGCGCAGGACGTCGGCGAGCCACACCAGGTGGTGGCCGATGGCGCGGTCCGGGTCGGCGAGCAGGGCCTGGAGTTGTGCCCAGGACTCCGACACCTGTCCGATCGTCAGCACGTCGGGCTTCGCGGTCATGTCGTACAGCTCGGGCGGTGGCACGCTCCAGAAGAGGTCGTTCGGCAGGGCGGCCTCACCGCCCGCCCCGTGCGCCTCCAGGTGCCGCATCAGCACCTCGAACGAATCGCGCACCTGATCGAGGGAAACCCGCAACTGCTCATCGCTCATCGGCCCATCCTGCCCGGGCCGGACGGAGCGGGCGCAGGGGGGCTCCCCGTCCCCGCCGTGGTCGGACGCTTCGCCCACCCACCAAACGTCGTCATTCGGCCTCTTCGCCCCCGCGCCTTGGCGCGATCGCTCCCTTGTGGGTGACCGGACGTGTTCGTAGCGTGACCACCTCCGCCGCATCGCGGCTCCCGCACAACGACGTGGAGGTGGCTTCGCCATGCCTGGAACACCCGAGTACGCCGAGCCCATCGAGCCCATCGAGCCGACCCCCGCCGTCGCGGCGGCGAACCGGCGGGCCGCGGAGGCGGCCACGGCCGCCGACGAGAAGGACGGCCGGGACTTCGCCGACGCGAGCCGGTTCCTGATCGCCCCGCCGGACGTGCCCGTCATCGTCTCCCGCAAGGACCGGGAGAAGGTGGTCTGGGACTTCACCGCCTACGAGTTCCTCGACCCCGACAACCGTTCCGGGTTCCCGACGGTCAACGGCAGCCTCCACCGCCAGGGCGAACTGACGGCGATCGCAGGCCTGTTCCAGGTCACCAGCTGTCGCGAGTACCGGATCTACCAGGTGCGCGGCTACGACCTGTCCAACATGACGATCGTCGAGAGCGACGCCGGCCTGGTCGTCATCGACCCGCTGGCCTGCTACGAGACCGCGCGGGCCGCGCTCCGGCTGTTCCGGGACAAGACGGAGCTCAGCAAGGAGCAGCGGCCGGTCAAGGGCATCGTCTACACCCACTGCCACGTCGACCACTTCGGCGGCTCCCGCGGCCTGTTCCACGAGCTCGGCGACCCGTTGGAGCCCGGCGTGCCCGTCGTCGCGCCGGAGGGCTTCCTCGAACACGCCGTCAGCGAGAACATCTACGCCGGCCCCGCGATGGCCCGGCGCGCGCAGTACATGTATGCGGCGCAGCTGGACAAGGGCCCGACGGGGCAGGTCGGTTCGGGCCTCGGCCTGACCATCTCCACCGGCGAGGTGACGCTGGTCCCGCCGACCGAGTACATCGGCGGACCGGCCCACCCGGCGGTGCCGGAGCAGAGCTGGCGGGACGGCTACGTCATCCCGTGGCGTCCGGGCCTGTACGAGTTCGCCCTGGCCGGCGTGCAGATGCTGTTCCAGCTCACCCCGGGCACCGAGGCCCCGGCGGAGATGAACATCTACTTCCCGGACGCCCGCACCCTGTGCATCGCCGAGAACGCCACCCACACCATGCACAACATCCTCAGCCTGCGCGGCGCGCAGGTGCGGGACGCCCACGCCTGGTCGAAGTACCTCACCGAGTCGATCCAGACCTTCGGCAAGGAGACGGACGTCCTGTTCGCCTCGCACCACTGGCCGGCGTGGGCCGAGGTGGAGCAGGAGGGGCCGGGCGAGAAGGTGAGCAACGCCCGCATCCTCGAATTCCTCAACAAGCAGCGCGACATGTACGGCTACCTCAACGACCAGACGCTGCGCCTGATCAACGCGGGGCAGACCGGCACCGAGATCGCCGAGGAGCTGGCGACCCTCCCGCCCGGCCTCGACGACCACTGGTACAACCGGGGTTACTACGGCTCGGTGAGCCACAACCTCAAGGCGGTATACCAGCGGTACATGGGCTGGTACGACGCCAACCCGGCGCACCTGTGGACGCTGCCGCCGGTGCAGGCGGGCGCCAACTACGTGCAGGCGATGGGCGGCGCGGAGGCCGTCGTCACCCAGGCCCGGCAGGCCTACGACACCGACACCCCGGCCGGCTTCCGCTGGGCCGCCGAACTCCTCAACCACGTCGTCTTCGGCGCCGCCGCCACGACCGGCACGACCGGCACGACCGGCACGACCGGTACGACCGCCACGCCGGTCCCCGCGGACGTGCTCCAGCAGGCCAAGGAGCTCCAGGCGAAGGTGTTCACCCAGCTCGGCTACGGCGCCGAGAACGGCACCTGGCGCAACGCCTACCTGACCGGCGCCCAGGAGGTCGTCCACGGCCCGCAGCCGCTGATCACCAGCCAGTCCTCCGCCGACCTGATCCGCAGCACCACCCTGGACCAGTTCTTCTCGGCGCTCGCCCGCAGCGTGGACGGGCCGACGGCCGCCGAGCAGCACCGCGTGCCGATCGCGCTCAACTGGGAGTTCACCGACACCGGCGACCGCTGCACCACGACCTTGCGCAACGGCGTGCTGGTCTTCGTGCCGGGCGGCGACCGCTTCGTCGAGGTCCCGGACGCCACCATCACGCTCACCCGCCGGACGCTCGACGACATCGCCGAAACCCCCGGTTTCCAGCGGAACTTCGACCGGGCGGTGCAGGACGGGAGGATCACGCTGGCCGGCACGTACGCCCAGCAGGCGGCGGACAGCGTCTTCGGCACGCTGACCCTGCCGGACCCGAAGTTCCCGATCGTCACCCCGTGACGCGGTGATACGGCGTGGGGGGGGCCCGGCGCCCCCCCCCCCGCCCGCCCCCGCCCGGGCGGCGGGCGCACGGGGGCGCGGGGGGTGTTTGAGGGGGAGAAGGAAACATG
>NZ_JBHYGR010000060.1:39891-53040 GCF_042738155.1 Kitasatospora sp. NPDC059088
CCGCTCCTCCCCCTCGCGCCCCTGGTGGGGCGCGTGCGGCGGCGCGGGCCCCCGCCCCCCCCCCCCCCCCCCCCCCCCCCCCGGCGCTGCGGGACCACTCTTGGCCCCTTGGTTTCTGACGTAGGAAAAGCTACGTTGCGTTCATCGTTCTGCTCATCGCATCGCGGCAAGAGAAATCCTATTTTCGCAGGTAGGTTGCCAGGGATCAGCGCCAGAGACCTGCGGGGAATGCAACGAGCCCGGGCCGCCTTTCGTTGCAATGGATTGACGGTGGACGCTATCGTGGACGGAGAGCGCAGAGACCATCGATCCCGAAGGAGGCCGCGATGCCGGGCGGCAGGCTCACCCAGCAGGAACGCCAGCAGATCGCGCTGGGACTGGCCGACGACCTCGCGTACGCGGAGATCGCCAGGCGCCTCGACCGGCCGACCTCGACCGTCACCCGCGAGGTGATGCGCAACGGCGGCCCCGCCACCTACCGCGCCGACCTCGCCCACCGCGCCACCGGACACCGCGCCCAGCGCCGGCGGCAGTCCGCGCCCCAGGGGCCGGGCGCCACCCCGCAGCCGCACGGCCGGGACGCCGAGGCGGTGCACGCGTACGAGGAGGTGTTCACCGCCGTCCTGATGCAGTCCGGCATGCCCCGGATGATGTCCCGGGTGCTGGCCTGCCTCTACCTCACCGACGCGGGCAGCCTCACCGCCGCCGAGCTGGTCGAGCGCCTCCAGGTCAGCCCGGCGACCATCTCCAAGTCGATCGCCTTCCTGGAGAGCCAGGGCATGGTGACCCGGGAGCGCGACGAGCGGCGCCGCGAGCGCTACTTCGTGGACGACGACATCTGGTACCGCTCGATGATGGTCAGCGCCCAGGCCACCGCCCAGCTCGTCGACACCGCCCGGCAGGGCGTCGGCATCCTCGGCGGCGGGACCCCGGCGGGCAACCGGCTGGAGAACATCGCCCGCTTCCTGGACTTCGTCTCCGAGTCGATCGCCCGCGCCGCCGAACAGGGCCGCGAGGTGCTGCACGCGAAGCCGCTGGGCGGGGAGGACGCGGAGGGCGCGGAGGTGTGACGGGGGTCACCGTCCGGCGTGTCACACGGCGCCCGGCCACCTTGTCCAAGAGAACGACAAGGAAGTGCCGAACCCGAGGGAGCACACCGTGGAAGCCCGACTGAACCCCTTCGCCAACCCGGTCATGACCAAGGTCTACAAGCACCTGATCGCCGCGAACCAGCCGATCGCCGACTCGACGCTGCCGTACGCGACCCAGGAGCTGGTGCGGCTGCGGGCCAGCCAGATCAACGGCTGCGGGTTCTGCGTCGACATGCACTTCAAGGACGCCGTGCACGCGGGGGAGGAGGCGACCAGGCTGAACCTGGTGGCGGTCTGGCGCGAGGCCACCGTCTTCACCGACGCCGAGCGGGCCGCCCTGGAGCTGGCCGAGCAGGGCAGCCGGCTCGCCGACGGGGGCGGGGTGACGGACGAGGCATGGGCGAACGCGGCGAAGCACTACGACGAGGAGCAGCTCGCGGCGCTGGTCTGCGTCATCGCGCTGATCAACGCCTTCAACCGGGGCAACGTCATGATCCGCCAGCCCGCCGGGGACTACCGGCCGGGCCAGTTCGCCCAGCACTGAGCCGAGAGTGTGTGCGCGGTCGGGCGGCACCCCGTCCGACCGCCCGCCGCCGTCCGCCGCGGTTCGCCGCCGCCCGCCGCCGTCCGCGGCCGCCGCGGGCGGGTGGGGGCGTGACCGGCCCGTGCGCACACCACCGAGCCCCACCCCAGGGGGCTTGTCACCGCAAAACCGACCGTTAAGGTGTTAATCCAACATTCATCCATGCCGCATAGCCTCCGGGGGCTAGCCTCATGCTGAACGTCATCGTCCGACCGGGAGGCGGAACCCCCGTGCAAGGCACTGTCACCACACCGGGCGGCCCCGCCGTGGCCGGGGGCCAGGGCGAGGCTTTCCTCCTCGTTGTGGACGACGAGCCGAACATCCGCGAACTGCTCGCAGCCTCGCTGCGCTTCTCCGGATTCCGGGTCGCCTCCGCCGCGAGCGGGACGGAAGCGCTGGAACTGATCGCCGTAGAACGTCCGGACCTGGTGGTCCTCGACGTGATGCTGCCCGACCTCGACGGTTTCACCGTCGTCGAGAAGCTGCGCGAGCGCACCAACCGGGGCCAGATAGCCGGGCCCGCGCACGGACACCCGGGCGACCACCTGCCGGTGCTGTTCCTCACCGCCAAGGACGGCGTCGGCGACAAGGTGCAGGGCCTGGCCGCGGGCGCGGACGACTACGTCACCAAGCCGTTCAGCCTGGAGGAGCTGATCGCCCGGATCCGGGCGATCCTGCGCCGGGCCGGCGGCCCCGCCGAGGACGGGCGCCTGCTGGTGGCCGACCTCAGCCTCGACCCGGTCGCCCACGAGGTGACCAGGGCCGGCACCCCGGTCGCGCTCTCCCCGACCGAGTTCAAGCTGCTGCACTACCTGATGGCCAACGTCGGCCGGGTGGTGTCCAAGGCGCAGATCCTCGACCACGTCTGGGCCTACGACTTCGGCGGCGACCTCTCCATCGTCGAGTCGTACATCTCCTACCTGCGCCGCAAGCTCGACTCCGGCCCGGCGCACGGCCCCAAGCTGATCCACACCGTGCGCGGCATCGGCTACGCGCTGCGCCGCCCCCCGCAGGGCTGACGGGCCGGCCCGTGTTCACCCGCTTCACCTCCCGGCTGTCGCTGCGCGCCCGGCTCCTGGTCCTCGCCCTCGTGCTGGTGACCACCGGGCTCGCGGTCAGCGACACCTTCGTGCTGGGCGCCGTGCGGGCCCAGCTGGTGGAGCAGCTGGACGAGCAACTCCAGCGCTACGGCGTGCCGTTGTCCCGCAAGGCGCCGATGCAGGTGAGTACCCCGGGCAGCAGCAAGCCGGTCGTCTCGGGGCGCCGGATCAGCCTGCCCAGCCAGTACCTGGTGCAGTGGCTGTCCGCGGACGGCAAGGTCCAGACCTCGCTCCGCCAGCCCGTCTCGGACACCGACCCGGCCCCCCAACTCGGCGGCCTGGACCCGACCCAGACCGCCCCCGACACCCCCTTCGACCTGCCCGACCAGCGCGGCCACCACAGCTGGCGGGTCCTGGTGCTGCCGATCCAGGCCCCGCGCACGCCGACCCCCGGGCCCGGCGTGTTCGCCTCCCCGGTCAGCACCCCGACCTACGTCATGGTCGCCGTCTCCCGCGAGGACATCGACACCACCGTCGGCCGGCTGAGCACCTCCTTCCTGGCCATCGGCGGCGGCGTCCTGCTGCTCATCGCCGCGCTCGGCTTCTTCGCCGTCCGGGCCGGACTGCGGCCGCTGCGGCGGATCGAGGAGGGCGCCGCGCGGATCGCGGCCGGCGAACTCTCGCACCGGATGCCGGAACTCTCCCCCGGCACCGAGGTCGGACGGCTGTCCGTCGCGCTCAACGGCATGCTCACCCAGATCGAGGCGGCCTTCGCGGCCCGCGCCGAGTCCGAGGCCCGGATGCGGCGCTTCGTCGCCGACGCCTCGCACGAACTGCGCACCCCGCTGGCCGGCATCCGCGGCTTCGCCGAGCTGTACCGGATGGGCGCGCTGCCCACCGGGGCGGACGTCACCCGGACCATGAGCCGGATCGAGAGCGAGGCCGTCCGGATGGGCACCCTGGTCGAGGACCTGCTGGTGCTCGCCCGGCTCGACGAGGAACGCCCGCTCGACCTCGCCCCGATGGACCTGCGCACCCTCGCCGCCGACGCCCTGCACGACCTTACCGCGCTCGACCCCAGCCGCCCGGTCGCCCTCACCGGCCCGGCCGGCACCGGCGCGCCCGGAGCGGCGCCCGTCCTCGGAGACGAGGCGCGGCTGCGGCAGGTGGTCACCAACCTGGTCGGCAACGCCGTCAAGCACACCCCGCCCGGCACCCCGGTGCGGATCGGGGTCGGCGGCGGGCCCGACGGGGTCTGCCTGCTGGAGGTCGCCGACACCGGGCCGGGCCTCACCGAGGAGCAGGCCCAGCGGGTCTTCGACCGCTTCTACCGGGTCGACGCCTCCCGCAGCCGCGACAACGGCGGCGGCGGCGGACTCGGCCTCGCCATCGCCACCGCCCTCACCCGCGCCCACGGCGGCACCCTCACCCTGGACACCGCCCCGGGCGCCGGCGCTACGTTCCGGGTCGAACTGCCCACGAATGGCGACCGGGTTTCCTGAGCCCTTGTCGACCGTCTTTGTCGACTCGTCAATTCCGCTGCGGACCGGGCAATTACGGCGTCCCTCCCATTGCCGGAAACCGGCATGGAGAGCAAAGAATCCGTATGCCTATGATCGGCACTGCCGGAGCGTCAGAAGGCGCCCCGGCAAGGGCATGTGCTTTCCTTTTCGACCCGAAAGGGGTCATGGTGAAACTCCGCCGTACGCTGGTCTCGGCCGCCCTCGTCGCCGCCGTGCTCTCGCCCGCCGCCGTCCTCCCCGCGGCACCCGCCTTCGCGGAGTCGGCTCCGGCGGCCCCGACCCAGAACGACACCGGCTCGATCGCCGCCCTGGAGAAGGCCGCCGCCGACGCGGCCAAGGCCTACCAGAAGGCCAAGACCGAGCAGGCCGACATCGCGGCCAAGCTCGAAGCCTTCGACCCGGAGCCCTACCTCGCCAAGCACCGCGAGGCCCAGGCCGCCGCCAAGAAGGCCACCGAGGCCCGGACCGCCGCCGAGGACGAGCTCCACCAGGCCATGTCCGTCTACGACAAGGCGTCGGACGCCGAGCGCGAGAAGGCCCGGCAGGACCTGCTGAAGGCGATGGACAAGGCCAACGCCGCCATCGCCGCCGAGAAGAAGGCCCAGGCGGCCGCCGCGGCCACCGGCACGGCGGCGGACGACGCCAAGGTCGACCTCTACCGCAAGGCCAACGAGGCCAACACGGCGGTCGACGCCGCCCTGGTCGCGAAGAACACCGCCGACAAGGCCCTCGCCGACGCCAAGGCCGCGGCGGAGAAGCCCGCCGAGAAGCCGGTCGAGAAGCCGGCGGACAAGCCCGCCGAGAAGCCGGCCGACAAGCCCGCCGACCAGGGCGCCCAGCAGCCCGGCACCGTCACCCCGGTCACCGACAAGTCGACCACTACGGTGAAGACTTCGAGCTCCACCGACACCAAGGCCGCCGCCGCGACCACCACCGCGACCACCACAGCGACCACCGGTTCGGCCACCGAGCTCGCCGAGACCGGCTCCAACCCGGCCACCCCGTACCTCGCCCTCGGCGCCGCCACCGCCATCGGCCTCGGCGCCGCCGCCCTCTACGTCTCGCGCCGCAAGGGCGCCCGCCCCACCTCCTGACCCACCCGGTCCGCGCCCGCTCGGGAGGAGGACGCGGACCCCGGCACCCCCGCCACCGCAGGGCAGGCCCCTTCCGGCCTGCCCTGCGGTTTCGCGTTTCCGCACCCCAAACGCCCCGTTCGGGTGAACCCCGGGCCATTCACCCGATCAGCCCTCCGGTCGTGTGCGACCGTGCTGCCGTCGCTTGTGCGAGATCGCGCAGGCTCATCACACTGGACCGGAGAAGAGGTGTCTCGTGAGCGTGCTAGTTGCTGAGGTGGCCGTCGTGAACCTGGACCAGGTGCTTTGGGACGTGTGGAAGTCCTCGGAACTGCCTGAGGGCTATCGCCTGGAGATCATCGAGGAGACCCTCGCGGTGTCACCCACGGGCAGCAGCCGTCATTTCGATGTGAACAACCGGGTCTTGGAGGATCTCTTCCTCCACCTGCGTGGCAGTGAATGGAGGCCCGGGAACGACTGCAACGTCATCGACGGACTCAAGGTCTTGATCCCCGACGTGTTCGTCGCACCGAAGGACATCGAATCGGTCGAGCATCCCGAGGGCAAGGGCGTACTGGCTTCCAGCGTCGCGCTGGTCGTGGAGACCGTCTCGCCCGGTTCTGAGAACCGCACGCGCGACCACGTCCTCAAGCACCGCGCCTACGCCCGTGCCGGCATCCCGGTGTACGTGATCATCGACGATCACGAGAACGGCGGCGTGGTGACCATCCTCACCGGGCCGGATCGTGAGCGCCGCGCGTACGAGTACGCGGCCCGGATCCCGTACGGCAAGGAGGCCGTGATCCCCGAGGGCCCGGCCAAGGGCTTCGTGATCGGCCCCGGGATCACCGGAGAGCCCCGTGGTTGATCCGACGTCCGTCTCCTTCAAGCGGGACCTCTCCGAGTGGCGGATCGCCCTCGTCGCCTGGCGGTTGCTGATCCTCCAGGCGGCGGATCCGGTGGTGGGCGCCGGGATGCACGAGCACTCCACCTACCGGGCACACCCGTGGCGGCGGATCGAGCACACCCTGGGCAGTGGCCGGCGGCTGTTCTACGCGGACGCGGACGCCCTGCGCCGGGAGGTGGCCCGGCTGAACCGCGCCCACAAGCGGATCAGCGGCACGATGCCGGACGGCCAGGCGTACGACGCCCGGGACGCGGCGACCAGGGTGTGGGTGCTGCTGACGCTGTTCGAGTGCGTGGCGGCCATGCGGCGGCTCGGCGGGGACGGCTACGACGCGGACCAACTGGAGCTGGTGTACGCGGAGTTCAGGGAGGCGATCGCGGCCTTCGAGCTGCCGGAGGAGGAGCTCCCGAAGACCGCCGCCGACCTGCCCGGGTACTTCGCCCGGTACGCCGCCGAGAAGCTGGAGTTCACCGAGGCCGCCCGCTACCTCCTGGACGACATCCTGCACGAGGCGCCCCGCCCGCGCCGGCTGTGGTTCCTCGGGGACGCCGGGTGGCGGGTCACCCGGTCCCTGGTCGCCCGGCTGCTCCGTGAGTTGACGGTGGCGGACCTGCCGCCGGTCGTGCGGGAGCGGTTCGGCCTGGTCCGGACCCGGCGGGGTGCCCTGCTGTCGGTGCTGCTGCACCGCGGTGCCGGGATCGTCGTGCCGCGCCTCCCGGAGCGGCTGCGCTACCGGGCCCCGGAGGAGCAGGCCCCGCCGCGCCGGCTGCGGCCGCAGCGCCGGGACGCGCGCGGCTCCCGGGTGGACCGGTTCTTCCGCGAGGTGCTCGACCAGACCGGGGACGGCGTGATCACCGTGCACGACCTGCGGGCGATGGCCCACAACGTGTGCTGGCAGCTGGAGTTGGACGAGGCCGCGGAGGCCCGGGTGTACGCGGCCTTCGACGGGTGGTGGGAGCAGCTGCGGGTGGCGATGGACGCCGACGGGAACGGCGAGGTGAGCCGGGAGGAGTTCGTGGCGGGGACGCTGGCGGGCTGCGACCGGGACGACGCGTACCTGGAGCAGGGGCTGCTGCCCGCTCTGCGGGCGGTGTTCACCGCGGCCGACACCGACGGCAGCGGCTTCCTGGAGTTCGACGAGTACCGCGCGGTGTTCGGCGGCCCGCGGGTGCACCCGGCCGAGCTGTCGCACGGTTTCCGCCAGTTGGACACGGACGGGGACGGGCGGATCACGGTGGAGGAGTTCGTGGGGGGCTTCACCGAGTTCTTCACCGCCCGGGCCGACTCGACCTCGGGCGCCCAGCTCCTCGGCCGTCCGTAGCCGAGGTCCGCTCACAAGCCCACAGCCGAGCAGGCGCTCGGCGCCTAGCACGCCCCGCCCGCGACCGCGAGCGGGGCGTGCCGCTGTCAAGCGCCGGTTCGGCCAAGAGCGGCGCGCCGTCCGCCCGCTCGTTCGTTGCCCCGGGCCCGGCCGGTCCGCAGACTGTGCGCACCGCCCGCACACACCGTGACGCACCGCACAGGGATGTCAACCCCACCCCACCTGCGGTTCCCCCGTAAGGATGGTGGATACTGTGCTTGTGAACGTGTTCACGTTCACAAGCGGACAAGCTTGCACGGGTGTGCGGCGGTCTACGGCTATAGATGAAGTTTGTCCGGAACACGCCCTGAGAAAGGGCCGGTTGGGAGAGAGGGCGACGTGGAACTGGCAATCGCTCACGAGACGATCGCGCGATGGCAATTCGGAGTCACCACCGTCTACCACTTCCTCTTCGTACCGCTCACCATCAGCCTGGCCGCGATCGTGGCCGGGCTGGAGACCGCCTGGGTGCGTACGAACAAGGAGAAGTACTTCCACGCGACGAAGTTCTGGGGAAAGCTCTTCCTCATCAACATCGCGATGGGCGTCGTCACCGGAATCGTCCAGGAATTCCAGTTCGGCATGAACTGGTCCGACTACTCCCGCTTCGTCGGTGACGTCTTCGGCGCCCCGCTCGCGATGGAGGCGCTGATCGCCTTCTTCTTCGAGTCCACCTTCATCGGCCTGTGGATCTTCGGCTGGGACAAGCTGCCGAAGAAGATCCACTGCGCCTGCATGTGGATGGTCGCGCTGGGCACCGTGCTCTCCGCCTACTTCATCCTGGCCGCCAACTCCTGGATGCAGCACCCGGTCGGCTACGCGATCGACCCGGCCACCGGCAAGGCGCAGCTCACCGACATCGCCGCGGTGCTGTTCCAGAACACCACCCTCACCGTCGTCTTCCACACCCTGACCGCCGCCTTCCTCACCGGCGCCGCCTTCATGGTCGGCATCTCCTCCTTCCACCTCTGGAAGGCCAAGCGCAAGCCCGAGGGCGCCGACCCGAAGAAGACCGCCGTGATGCGCACCTCGCTGCGGCTCGGCCTGGTCCTCGCCGTGGTCTTCGGCGCCGGCACCGCGCTCAGCGGTGACACCCTCGGCAAGGTCATGTTCGAGCAGCAGCCGATGAAGATGGCCGCCGCCGAGGCACTGTGGGACACCCAGTCGCCCGCGCCGTTCTCGATCTTCGCGGTCGGCGACGTCAGCAAGGGCCACAACTCGGTCGAGCTGGAGATCCCCGGGATACTCTCCTTCCTCGCCCACAGCGATTTCAGCTCCTCCGTGCCCGGCATCAACGACACCGCGGCCGCCGAGGCCGCCGCGCACGGCGGCGACCCCAAGGACTACATCCCGAGCGTCTTCGTGACGTACTGGGGCTTCCGCTTCATGATCGGCTTCGGGATGACCTCCTTCGTCGCCGCCCTGATCGGACTCTGGACCACCCGCCGGAAGTTCCTGCTGCGCCCCGAGTTCCGCACCGGCGACACCGAGGTGCCCCGGCTGATGCTCACCCCGTCCAAGGAGATGGGGCCGCTGCTCACCAAGTGGAGCTGGCGGATCGGCATCCTGACCATGGGCTTCCCGCTGATCGCCAACAGCTTCGGCTGGATCTTCACCGAGATGGGCCGTCAGCCCTGGGCCGTCTTCGGCCTGATGACCACCGCGAGCGCCGTCTCCCCGAACGTCGGCATCGGCACCCAGATCGGCGCGCTGGCCACCTTCACCACGCTGTACGCGATCCTCGCCGTCGTCGAGGTCCGGCTGCTGGTCAAGTACGCCAAGGCGGGCCCGGTGGTGACCGAGCAGCCCCCGGCCAAGGACCCGTCGCTGCGCGGCCCGGCCGCGGACGAGGACGCCGACAAGCCGCTCGCCTTCGCCTACTGAACCCGTACTGAACCCGTACTGAACCGTACTGACCCACGGAAAGGAGACCTAGGGTCATGCAACTCCACGACGTCTGGTTCGTGCTGATCGCGGTCCTGTGGATCGGCTACTTCTTCCTGGAGGGCTTCGACTTCGGGATCGGCATCCTCACCAAGCCGCTCGCCCGCGACACCGCCGAGCGGCGGGTCCTGATCAACACCATCGGCCCGGTCTGGGACGGCAACGAGGTCTGGCTGCTGACCGCCGGCGGCGCCACCTTCGCCGCCTTCCCGGACTGGTACGCGACCCTGTTCAGCGGCTTCTACATCCCGCTGCTGGCCATCCTGGTCTGCCTGATCGTCCGCGGCGTGGCCTTCGAGTACCGGGCCAAGCGGGACGGCGCCCGGTGGCAGCGCAACTGGGAGGAGGCGATCTTCTGGACCTCCCTCCTGCCGGCCTTCCTGTGGGGCGTGGCCTTCGCCAACATCGTCCGCGGCGTGGACATCGACGCGCAGAAGAACTACGTCGGCGGCCTCGCCGACCTGCTCAACCCGTACGCGCTGCTCGGCGGGCTGGTGACGCTCACCCTGTTCACCTTCCACGGCGCGGTGTTCGCGGCGCTCAAGACCGTCGGCGAGATCCGTGAGCGGGCCCGCCGGGCCGCCCGGTACGCGGGCCTGGCCGCCGCCGTCCTCGCCCTCGCCTTCCTGGTCTGGACCCAGGCGGACAGCGGCAACGGACGCAGCCTGGCCGCCCTGGTGGCCGCGGTGCTGGCCCTGGCCGGCGCCCTTGCGGCCAACCAACTCGGCCGCGAGGGCTGGGCGTTCATCCTCTCCGGGGCGACCATCGTGGCCGCCGTGGCGATGCTCTTCCTGGCGCTCTTCCCGAACGTCATGCCGTCCACGCTCAACCCGGACTGGAGCCTGACCGTCACCAACGCGGCCTCCTCGCCGTACACGCTCAAGCTGATGACCATCGTGGCCGCCGTCTTCACCCCGCTGGTGCTGCTCTACCAGGGCTGGACCTACTGGGTGTTCCGCAAGCGGATCGGGGTCCAGCACATCCCCGGCCACCAGGCCGGTCAGCAGCCCGCCGCCCCGGCCGACCGGGCCTGACGCCGTGCAGCCGGTCGACCCGCGCCTGCTCGCGCACGCCCGCACCACCCGTGCCTTCCTCGCCGGATCCGTGCTCCTCGGCGGGGCGGGCGCGGTCCTGGTGGTCGCCCAGGCGAGCCTGATCGCCGAGATCGTGGTCCGCGCCTTCCAGCGCGGGGCCGGCCTCGGCGAACTGACCACCCCGCTGGTCCTGCTCGCCCTGACCGCCGTCGGCCGCGGGCTGGTCGGCTGGCTCACCGAACTCACTGCGCACCGGTCCGTCGCCCGGGTGAAGTCCACCCTGCGGCGCCGGCTGCTCGACCACGCCACCGCGCTCGGCCCGTCCTACCTGGCGGGCCGGCGCACCGGCGAACTCACCACCCTCGCCACCCGGGGCATCGACGCCCTCGACGACTACTTCGCCCGCTACCTGCCGCAGCTCGCGCTCGCCGTGGTCGTGCCGGTCATCGTGCTGCTGCGGATCGGCGGCGCCGACCTCACCTCCGCCGCGATCATCGCCGGGACGCTGCCGCTCATCCCGCTGTTCATGGTGCTCATCGGGATGGCCACCCAGTCCCGGATGGACCGGCAGTGGAACACCCTGGCCCGGCTCTCCCACCACTTCCTGGACGTGGTCGCCGGCCTGCCCACCCTCAAGGTGTTCAACCGGGCCCGCACCCAGGCCGCCACCATCGCCCGGATCACCGCCGACTACCGCAAGGCCACCCTGCGCACCCTGCGGATCGCCTTCATCTCCTCCTTCGCCCTGGAACTGCTCTCCACCCTCTCCGTCGCCCTGGTCGCGGTCACCGTCGGCTTCCGGCTGGTCGACGGCAGCATGGACCTGGAGACCGGGCTGCTGATCCTGGTCCTCGCCCCCGAGGTGTACTTCCCGATCCGCCAGGTCGGCGCGCTCTACCACTCCAGCGTCGAGGGGCTCACCGCCGCCGACGAGATCTTCCGGGTGCTGGAGACCCCGCTGCCCGCCGCCGGCACCCGCCCCGCCCCCGACCTCACCGGCGCCGTGATCACCGCCGAGGGCCTGACCGTGCGCCACCCCGGCCGCGCCCTGCCCGCCCTGGACGGCGCCGCACTCACCCTGCGCCCCGGCTCCAGCACCGCCCTCACCGGGCCCAGCGGGGCCGGCAAGTCCACCCTGCTGGCCGTCCTGCTCGGCCTCACCGCCCCCGAGGCCGGCACCGTCCGGATCACCGCCGCCGACGGCAGCACCCACGACCTCGCCGACCTGGAGCCGGACAGCTGGCGACGGCAGATCGCCTGGGTGCCCCAGCGCCCCCACCTGTTCGCCGGGACGATCGCCGACAACCTGCGGCTGCACCGCCCCGAGGCCCCCGACGCGCAGCTGTGGACGGCGCTGCGAGCCGCCCACGCGCTCGACTTCGTCACCGACCTGGACGCCGAGCTGGGGGAGGACGGCGCCGGGCTCTCGGCCGGCCAGCGCCAGCGCCTCGCCCTCGCCCGGGTCCTGCTCGCCGACGACCGGCCGCTGGTGCTCCTCGACGAGCCCACCGCCCACCTGGACGGCGACTCCGAGGCGGCCGTCGTGGCCGCCGTCCGGACCCTCGCCGAGGACCCGGCGCGCACCGTGCTGGTGGTCGCCCACCGGCCGGCGCTGCTGGCGGTCGCCGAGCAGCGGATCCGGCTGGCGGGGCCCGTCGCCGCCTCCGCCTCCGCCTCCGCCGCCGGCGCCCCGGCCCCGGTCGTGCCGCTCGCCCACACCGGCGAGCCCACTCCCGCCCCCGCCGCGCCGGAGGAGCCGGAGGCCGAACCCGCCGCCCCCCGGCTGGCCCTGTCGGTGCTGCTCGGCGCGCTCGCCCTGGGCAGCGCCGTCGCCCTGATGGCCACCTCCGGCTACCTCATCTCCCGGGCCTCCCAGATGCCCCCGGTGCTCTACCTGATGATGGCCGTCACCTCCGTCCGCGCCTTCGGCATCGGCCGCAGCGTCTTCCGCTACGCCGAACGGCTGGTCTCCCACGACGCGGTGCTGCGCACCCTCGGCACCCTGCGGGCCGCCGTGTACCGCCGGCTGACCGTGCTCGCCCCCGCCGGACTGCCCGCCTTCCGGCGCGGCGACCTGCTCTCCCGGCTGGTCGCCGACGTCGACGCGATCCAGGACCACCACCTGCGCTGGCGGCTGCCCGCCTCCGTCGCGGCCGTGGTCGCGCTCGCCTCGGCCGTCGCGATGGGCGCCTTCCTGCCCGCCGCCGGGCTGGTGCTCGGCCTCGGACTGCTGCTCGCCGGAGTGCTGGTGCCCGCGCTGGCCGCCCGCTGGTCGGCCGGCGCCGAGCAGCGCCAGGCCCCCGCCCGCGGCCGCCTGGCCACCGCCGTGGTGGACGGCCTCACCGGCACCGCCGAACTCACCGTGGCCGGCGCGCTGCCCGCCCGACTGGCCGCCGTCCGCAGCGCCGACGCCGCCCTGACCGGCCTCGCCGCCCGCTCCGCCGCCACCACCGCGCTCGGCACCGGGCTGATCACCCTGCTCACCGGGCTGACCGTGGTCGCCGCGGCCGCCGTCGGCCTGCTCGCCAGCGGCATCGGCGCCCTCTTCTTCGCGCGTCGCCGTCGCAACGCCTGATCCCGCTCCGAGAAGCACC
>NZ_JBHYGR010000061.1:0-25796 GCF_042738155.1 Kitasatospora sp. NPDC059088
CGGAGCACCCCCCCCCGGAACCCCCCCCGGACCACCCCCCCCTCCCGAGCGCCCCCCACCCACCAACCGCCCCGCGCAGCGGCCCCCACCCGCTAGCCCCCAGTTAGCACCCTGCTTGCAATTGCAAGCACGATCCCGCACCCTGTCCCCATGGCCTCACTCAACGTCGCCTCCCTGGGCGAGTACATCCGCGAGCAGCGCCGCAACGCGCAGTTCTCGCTGCGCCAGCTGGCGGAGGCCGCCGGCGTGTCCAACCCGTACCTCAGCCAGATCGAGCGAGGGTTGCGCAGGCCGAGCGCGGAGATCCTGCAGCAGATCGCGAAGGCGCTGCGGATCTCGGCGGAAACGCTGTACGTCCAGGCCGGGATCCTGGAGGAGCGGCGGGGCGAGGGCCTGGAACTGCGGGCCTCGATCCTGGCCGATCCGCTGATCAACGAGCAGCAGAAGCAGGCGCTGCTCGCGGTCTACGACGCCTTCCTCAAGGAGAACGCCGCCTCGGCCTCCACCCCGACGACCGACGGCGCGGCCACCCAGAACACCCACCGGGAGGACCGGTAAGCATGCCGATCACCGACGAGATCAAGAAGACCCTCACCGACCCGACCCCGCTGTACGCCTTGGCCGGCGCCGGGGACCTCGCGTACGAGAAGCTGCGCGAGGTGCCGGGCCGGGTCGAGGCCCTGGCGGCGGACCGCCAGGGTGCCCAGGAGAAGGCGACCGCCAGGCTCCACGAGGCGCAGGAGCTGCTGGCCGGCGCCCCGGCCAAGGTCACCGGGGCCGTCACGGCCTTCCCGACCGACCTCAAGGTCCTCCAGGAGCGGGCCCAGGGCTTCGCCCTGCAGCAGGTGGCCCGCGCGCTGGAGCTGGCGGTCCGGGCCAAGGAGACCTACGACGAACTGGCCGAGCGCGGCAAGGTCGTCGTGGACAAGGCCCGCCCCCACACCGACGCCGACCCCACCCAGGTCCCCGTCGACCCGGCCGTCGACCCCGCCTTCGAGACCGCCTTCGAGGCCGCCCCCGTCGAGGCCGAGCTGCTGGACGCCCCCGCCGCCCCGGCGGACCCGGCCGCGGACCCCGCCGCCCCCGCCCCGAAGAAGCCCGCCAGGCCCCGGAAGAACACCCCCTCCGCCACGGAGTGACCGCCGCCCGCCACCCCGGGGCACATCCACCGGCGGCGGGACGTTCACACCCTGCGGGCGGCCGCCGTGCCAGGATGGGCGGCGGCCGGGGCGCAGCAAGCCGAGAGACGTAGGAGACCGCGATGACCGGAGTGTTCCAGATCCTGGCCTTTTCCTACCTGAACCCGTTCTGGTGGATGGCCGTCGCGATCCTGGGCTACAAGTTCTTCGCGCTGATCGACGCGGCCACCCGCCGCGAGGACGCCTACCGGGCGGCCGACAAGAAGACCAAGGGCTTCTGGCTGGCGATCCTCGGGATCAGCTTCGGGTGGGACCTGCTGTTCGGGGCGAACTTCCTCGGCAGCATCGGCACCCTGGCCGGCCTGGTCGCCTCGATCGTCTACGTGGTGGACGTCCGCCCTGCGATCCGGGCACTGACCGGCGGCACCGGCCGGAGCAACACCGGCCCGTACGGCCCCTGGTAGGCCGACCCCACGGACAACGCCGCGGCCCGGGAGGGCAGTTCACCCTCCCGGGCCGCAGCGTGTCCGCGCCGTTGTCCCCGACGTGTCCGCGACGTGTCCGCGACGTGTCCGCGACGCCTCCGCGGCGCCTCCGCAGCCGCCTCAGCCGAGGATCAGCTGCACCGGGTTGCGCTCCAGCAGCAGCACCGCGACGTCGTCCGTCAGCGCCCCGCCGTTCAGCTCCTCGACCTCGGCGATCGCGCTGTCGACGAGCCGGCCCCGGGTGAGCCCGGCGGACTGGTGGTCGGCGATCAGGTCGGCCAGTCCGTCCTGGCCGAGGCGCCGCGACCCGGCCCCGACCCGGCCTTCGATCAGCCCGTCGGTGTAGAGCAACAGCCGCCAGCCGGGCTGGAGTTCGACCTCGTGGGCGGGCCAGGCGGCCCCGCCGTCGTGGCACGGCAGCAGGCCGAGGGCGGGCCCGGCGTGGTCGGCGGGCAGGGTGGCCGGGGCGTGGTCGCGGCCGAGCAGCAGCGGCGCCGGGTGCCCGGCGAGGTAGAGCCGGGCGCGTTCGCCGGTGCCGAGCGAGTCGAGGTCGGTGGTGCCGCCGGGCTCGATGACGAGCATGCAGAGCGTCGCGAAGATCTCGTCGCTGCGCCGTTCGTGCTCCAGCACGTGCTGGAGGGTGGTGAGCAGGGTCTCGCCGGTGAGACCGGCGAAGACCAGGGTGCGCCACGCTATCCGGAGTGCGACGCCGAGCGCGGCTTCGTCGGGGCCGTGGCCGCAGACGTCGCCGATCACGACGTGGACGGTGCCGTCGTCGGTGCGCACGGCGTCGTAGAAGTCGCCGCCGAGCAGGGCGCGGCGGCGGCCGGGGCGGTAGCGCCGGGTGAAGGAGAGTCCGGCGCCGTCGAGCAGCGGGGTGGGCAGCAGGTGGCGCTGCAGCCGGGCGTTCTCCTGGCCGCGCAACTCGGCTTCGACCAGGCGGCGCTGGGACTCGTCGGCCCGCTTGCGTTCGACCGCGTAGCGCAGTGCGCGGGCCAGCAGCGGGCCGTCGGTCTCGTGCTTGAGCAGGAAGTCCTGGGCGCCCGCGGCGACGGCGGCGGCGCCGAGTTCGGCCCCGGCGGCGTCGGTGAGCACCACGACGGGGATGTGCGGGGCGCGGCGCAGCAGTTCGTGCAGGCCTTCCAGGCCGTCCGAGGGGTCGGACGGGTGCGGCAGGTCGGCGGGGGAGGCCAGGTCGAGCAGCACGCAGCCGAACTCGCCGCCGCGGGAGCGTCCGCGCCGGCCGGCGGGGGAGGACTGGGCGAGCAGCTGGGTGGCCTGTTCGAGGCCGCGGGCCCAGTGGATCTCGATCGAGGTGCCGCTGTCGGCGACCGCCGCCTTGATCAGCTGGGCGTCCGAGGCGTCGTCCTCGATGACCAGCAGCCGCAGAGGCGCGACGGTGCCGTCGACGGGTCCGTCTCCGGGCGCGGGGGCGTGACCGCCTCCGGTGGGGCGGGAGGGGCGGCGGGTGCCGTGCGCGGTCCGGGCCGGCTGCGAGCGGGGGTGGGGTATCGGGGGAGCGGCCGTGGCCGGGCCGGTGGTGGCCGGGCGGGTACGGGCATGGCCGACGGGGGCGCCGTCGTGGGCGCCCGGCAGGTCCGCGGCACCAGGTGCCCGCCCGTCTCCCGTTGCGGGCATCGGTGGTTCCTCCCTTTCCCCGCCTGCGTAACGGCCGGCGTCCGTCCGCAGTGCCCGCCTGGCACCGCGCGTCGGGGAACTTCTCGCGACCATAACGTGATCTCCGGGGATTTCTCTGGCCGACCGGCGCCGTTGTGGCTATTGCCACGCCGGTGGCGGTGTGGTGATCGGATTCGGACGACGGCTCGGATCCCGGCCCGGCGGCTGCCGGGCGGGTCCGGGGAAGGGGGTAGGTGGTGGTGACGCGGATCACCCTGGTCGAGGGTGACATCACGGCACAGGAGGTGGACGCGGTGGTGAACGCGGCCAACTCCTCGCTGCTGGGCGGCGGCGGGGTGGACGGCGCGATCCACCGCCGGGGCGGGCCGCAGATCCTGGAGGAGTGCCGCCGGCTGCGGGCCTCGCACTGGGGCAAGGGGCTGCCCACCGGGCGGGCGGTGGCGACCACGGCCGGGCGGCTGCCGGCCCGCTGGGTGGTGCACACCGTCGGGCCGGTGTACCTGGCGGAGGAGTACGAGGAGCGGGCTGGGCTGCTGGCCTCCTGCTATCGCGAGTCGCTGCGCACGGCGGCCGGGTTGGGCGCGCGCACGGTGGCCTTCCCGGCGGTGTCGGCGGGGATCTTCGGCTGGCCGCCGGCGGACGCGGCCCGGATCGCGCTCGGCACCGTCGCCGAGGTGCTGGGCGGCGGTGACGCGCTCGCGGGCGCGGAGCTGGCGGAGGTGCGGTTCGTGCTGTTCGGGACGGAGATGTACGAGGTGTTCGAACGGGCCCGGCGGGAGCTGCTCGGGCAGGGGGGCTGACGGGCGCGGTGCGCGCCGGGCGGCGTGTGGTGTCGCCGCCCGGCGGTCTCCATCGTGGCGTGACGAGGCGTCAACACGCCAGAGATATTCGATAACTCGTTCGAGTGAATGAGGCGCGTCGCTCACCAGCCCGGCCCCGCCGGGCCCCAGCGGGCCTCCGGGAACCCCGTCCGGGCCCCGCAGAATCCGGGCCCGGCCCCGTCCTACGGGGCCAGCGCCGCCCAGGGCAGCGTGACCTCGCCCTGCCGCCACCGCCCGCGCGCGTCCACCAGCGGCCAGCTGCCCGCCAGCGCCGTGCAGGCCGCCACCCAGCGCTGCCGCGCCCCGAACGCCCCGTACGGCGCGGCCGCCGCCCAGGCCCGGTCGAAGTCGGTCAGGAAGGCGTGCACCGGCCGCCCCGGCACGTTGTGGTGGATCAGCGCCTTCGGCAGCCGCTCGGCCAGGTCGGAGGGCTGGCCCAGACCGCCCAGCCGGGCCGCGAAGGTCACCGTCCGGGGCCCTTCCGGCCCCAGCGCGACCCAGACGTGCCGCCGCCCGATCTCGTCGCAGGTGCCCTCGACCAGCAGCCCGTCCGGGGCCAGCCGGGCGCACAGCCGCTCCCACACCCCGGCCACCGCCGACTCCTCGTACTGCCGCAGCACGTTGGCCGCCCGGATCAGCTGGGCCGGCCCGCCGCCGTCCAGCGGCACCTCGAAGCCGCCGCGCCGGAAGGTGAGCAGCGGCGGCTCGGCGTACGGCAGCGCGGCCGCGACCCGTTCCGGCTCGATCTCGATCCCGACCACCCGGACGTCCGGCCGCACCGTGCGCAGCCGTCCGGCCAGCTCCACGGCCGTCCACGGCGCCGCGCCGTAGCCGAGGTCCACCGCCACCGGGGGCCGCTCGGCGGCGCGCAGCGCCCGGCCCAGGGTGTGGGCGATCCAGCGGTCCATCCGGCGCAGCCGGTTGGTGTTGGTGGTGCCCCGGGTGACCGTCCCGACCGGCCGTCCGGTCCGGCCGCGGGCGGGCGCGGCGGTCGCGGGGTCGAAGGAGGCAGCCATGCCCAGAAGGGTAGTCGGCGGTCGCGGGGCCGGGCGTCCCCGGCCTGAGCTGGGCGGATGCCGGCCCGGCGGACCGGTCGCCGGGAGCGGGAATGCCGGACGCCCGCCCAGTGGTTGGCACACTGGTGGTGATGTGTGCCCGGACGGGGCAGCGCACACCGGACATGTGGCGGGCCCGTTCACGCGGACCGCCGAGACGGGCCGCACACGAGGAGGCTTCAGCCAGGTGATCCAGCACCCCGTCCGTTCGGTACGCCGTGCCCAGTCCGCGACGCCCGCGCGCGGCCGGCTCCAGTCGCTCGTCCCGGGCCGTCGCCGCCCGCGCCGGATAGCCATGCTCAGCGTGCACACCTCGCCGCTGCACCAGCCCGGCACCGGCGACGCCGGCGGGATGAACGTCTACATCGTCGAGCTGGCCAAGCGCCTGGCCGAGCTCAACATCGAGGTCGAGGTGTTCACCCGGGCGATCTGCTCGGACGACGCGCCGACCGTCGAGCTGGCCCCCGGCGTGCTGGTCCGGCACGTCACCGCCGGCCCGTACGAGGGCCTGGTCAAGGAGGACCTGCCGGCCCAGCTGTGCGCCTTCACCCACGGCGTGCTGCGCACCGAGGCGGGCCACCGCCCCGGCCACTACGACCTGGTGCACTCGCACTACTGGCTCTCCGGGCAGGTCGGCTGGCTGGCCGCCCAGCGCTGGGGGGTGCCGCTGGTGCACACCATGCACACCATGGCGAAGGTCAAGAACGCCGCGCTGGCCGAGGGGGACACGCCCGAACCCGCGGCCCGGGTGATCGGCGAGACCCAGGTGGTCGAGGCGGCCGACCGGCTGATCGCCAACACCACCGAGGAGGCCGCCGAGCTGGCGCTGCACTACGCCGCCCGGCCGGACCAGCTGGCCGTCGTCCACCCCGGGGTCAACCTGGACGTCTTCCGCCCCGGCGGCCCGCGCGCCGGCTCCGAGGCCCGGGCGAGGCTGGGCCTGCCGCAGGACGCGGCGGTGCTGCTGTTCGCCGGGCGGATCCAGCCGTTGAAGGCGCCGGACGTGCTGCTGCGGGCGGTCGCCGCCCTGCTGGAGGCCCGTCCGGGGCTGCGTGAGCGCCTGGTGGTGCCGGTGGTCGGCGGGCCGTCCGGCACCGGGCTGGCCCGGCCGGAGAGCCTGCACAAGCTCGCCGCCCAGCTCGGCATCGGCGACGTGGTGCGGTTCCACCCGCCGGTCGGCCAAGAGCGGCTGGCGGACTGGTACCGCGCGGCGACGGCCCTGGTGATGCCCTCGTACAGCGAGTCCTTCGGCCTGGTGGCGCTGGAGGCCCAGGCCTGCGGCACCCCCGTGGTGGCGGCCTCGGTCGGCGGCCTGCCGGTCGCGGTGCGGGACGGCGAGTCCGGCAGCCTGGTGCAGGGCCACGACCCGCTGGCCTGGGCGCGTGCGCTGGAGCCGTACGTCACCGACCCGGCGCTGGTCGCCCGGCGCGGGGCGGCGGCCGCCCGGCACGCGGCCGCCTTCGGCTGGGACACCGCCGCGGCCTCCACCGCCGAGGTCTACGCCGGCAGCCTGGCCCGCCCGGCCGGCCGGCTCGCGGTGGCCCGGCGCCGCTGAGCGCCGACGCCCGGGCCGGGCGGCGTCCTGGCCCGGGTCGGCGTCCTGGCCGGGTCGGCGGCTGCGCGCCGGGGGTACCGCCGAGTAACGTCACCCCCATGGCAATCCGCACCAAGGACGAGGCCCTGACCCTCCTGCGCACCGCCCTGGACGACGCCGGGGTGGCCTGGGAGCCGGCCGCCGCCGACCCGTACACCCTGGTGGCGACCCTCCCGGGCACCCGCAAGCTGAACACCGCCTGCGCACTGCGGGTCGGCGACCACACCCTGTCGGTGAACGCCTTCGTGATCCGCCGCCCGGACGAGAACCATCAGGCCGTCTACCGCTGGCTGCTGGAGCGCAACACCCGCCTCTACGGCGTCGCGTACGCGGTGGACGCGCTCGGCGACGTCTACCTGGCCGGCCGGCTGCCGCTGGAGGCGCTCACCCCGGACACCGTCGACCGGCTGCTCGGGACGGTGCTGGAGAACGCGGACGAGCCCTTCAACACCCTGCTGGAGCTGGGCTTCGCCTCGGCGATCCGGCGCGAGTGGGAGTGGCGCACCAAGCGCGGGGAGTCCACCCGCAACCTGGCCGCCTTCGCCCACCTGGCCGCCCCGGCAGCCGACGCCACGGCTGCCGACACCCCGGCTGCCGACGCCCCGGCCACCGACTGACCGGGGCGGGCGGCACTCAGGCGTCGGCCGGGGCCTTCGCCGGCTCCGCGACGGGTGCCGCCACGGCCGTCACCTCCGACACGGCCCCGGTGCGCCGGCGCCCCGTCGCACCGGTCCGGCGTGCCAGCACCACGTACCCGAGCGCCGCCGCCGTCCCGATCGCCCCGCAGACCGTCCACAGCACCACGGGACCGGCGTACTGCAGCAGCAGCCCGCCGCCCGCCGGGCCGAGGAGCGAGGCGAGCGACCAGGACAGCCCGTAGACGCCCTGGTAGCGGCCGCGTCCGTGGGTCGGCGCCAACTCGGCGACCAGGCCCATCATCACCGGGGTGTGCAGGATCTCGCCGACCGTCCAGACCACCACCGAGAGCGCGAACAGCCAGGCCGAGGAGCCGGCCAGCGCGGCCAGCCCGAAGCCCCAGCCGGTGAGCAGGCAGCTGGCGATCAGCATCCCGGTCCGTGAACGGCCCTCCATCCACCGGGTCAGCGGGATCTGCAGCACCACGATCAGCAGCCCGTTCAGGCCGACGACCAGCCCGTACTGGGTGGACGAGATGCCGGAGGCGCCCATGTCCACGGCCAGCGTCGTGCTGCCCTGCTGGAAGACCAGGGCGACCAGCAGGGTCAGCCCGACCAGCGCCATGAAGGGGGCGTCCCGGAGCACGGTGAGCAGGCTGATCCCCGGCTCGGCCGGGTCCCCGGCCTTGCCGGGTACGGCCTGCGGCCTGGTCTCCGGGATCCGGATGAAGATCACCACGGCGCAGACCAGCGTGCTCAGGGCGTCCAGCAGGAAGAGCGTGAGGTAGCCGTGGGTGGCGATCAGCCCGGCCGCGGCGGCGGACAGGCCGAAGCCGATGTTGATCGCCCAGTAGTTCAGCGAGTACGCCCGGACCCGGTCCTCCGCCGGGACGAGGTCGGCGATGATCGCCGAGGTGGGCGGCCGGGTGGCGTTGTTGCACAGGCCGACCACGAAGGCCACCGAGGCGATCGCCACCTGGCCGTCCATGAAACCGAGCACGGCGGTGGAGGCGGCGGTGCCGAGCTGGGCGGCGACCAGCGTGGGGCGGCGCCCGATCCGGTCGGTGAGCACGCCCGCGCCGATCGCCGACACCGCCGAACCGGCGCCGAACAAGGAGGCCACCAGGCCCGCGTAGGAGGCCGAGTACCCCCGTTCGACGGTGAGGTAGAGGGCCAGGAACGTCACCACGAACGAACCGAGCCGGTTCACCAGCGTGCTCACCCAGAGCCACCAGAACTGCCTCGGCAGCCCGCCCACCGTCTCGCGCACCAGTCTTCGGATCCGGGGATTGGCGGCCAGGGCGACGAGCATGTGGGGGCTCCCGAGGGCAGGCGTCCGCCGGGCGGCGCGGGCGGGCCCGACCGCCCGACGCATGTAAGTGGCAGATAAGCGCTGCACACATTACTCATCCCCCGAGGTGCCCACCAGGGGTTTTCCCGCCCTCCACTAAGCTGGGCGCCATGGCTGACACGACCTACCGACTCATCCTGCTCCGTCACGGCGAGAGCCAGTGGAACCAGAAGAACCTCTTCACCGGTTGGGTCGACGTCGACCTCAACGAGAAGGGCGAGAAGGAGGCCGCCCGCGGTGGCGAGCTCCTGGCCGCCGAGGGCCTGTTCCCCGACGTGGTGCACACCTCGCTGCTGCGCCGCGCCATCCGGACCTCGCAGATCGCCCTGGACAAGGCCGACCGCCACTGGATCCCGGTCAACCGCAGCTGGCGCCTGAACGAGCGCCACTACGGCGCGCTCCAGGGCAAGGACAAGGCCCAGACCCTGGCCGAGTTCGGCGAGGAGCAGTTCCAGCTGTGGCGCCGCTCCTACGACACCCCGCCGCCGGTGCTCGCCGACGGCGCCGAGTACTCGCAGGCCGGCGACGCCCGTTACGCCGACATCCCGAGCGAGCTGCGCCCGCGCACCGAGTGCCTCAAGGACGTCGTCGACCGGATGCTCCCGTACTGGTACGACGCCATCGTCCCGGACCTGGCCGCCGGCAAGACCGTCCTGGTCACCGCCCACGGCAACAGCCTGCGCGCGCTGGTCAAGCACCTCGACGGCATCTCCGACGCCGACATCGCCGGCCTCAACATCCCGACCGGCATCCCCCTGGTCTACGAGCTGGACGCCGACTTCAAGCCGCTCGCCAAGGGCGGCCGCTACCTCGACGCCGACGCCGCCGCGGCGGCCATCGAGGCAGTCAAGAACCAGGGCAAGAAGTAACCCGCTTGCCGACGAGGCCCCGTTCCCGGTTCGCCGGGGGCGGGGCCTGTTTCGTTCAACCGGCCGGTGTGGGGCGGGAGTTGGGATGGGCTCGAAAATGGTTCAGACCATTGACGGGCGGTGGCGCCGACTCCTACCGTGGGGGCACCGGGCTGGCGCAGGCATGCCAAGGATTCCCCCATGTCCCGGCCGCCGCACCCCCAACGCGCGCGCGTCTGCGCCCCGGCGCACTCTCCATCCACCCCCACGGAGGAGCACCATGCGCACACGTCATCTGGTCGGGGCGGCCGTCGCCGCGCTCGCGATCCCGCTCACCCTGGCCCTCCCGGCCCAGTCGCACGGCTTCATCACCACGCCGCCCAGCCGCGCCGCGCTCTGCGACGAGAGCGCGAACGCCGTCCCGTGGGACTGCGGCGACATCCAGTGGGAGCCGCAGAGCGTCGAGGGGCCGAAGGGCTTCCCGGCCGGCGGGCCCTCCGACGGCACCATCTGCGCCGGCGGCAACTCCCGCTTCGCCGAGCTGGACGACCCGCACGGCGGCGCCTGGCCGACCACGCCGGTGACCGCGGGCCAGCAGCTCACCTTCACCTGGAAGTTCACCGCCCGGCACGCGACCACGGACTTCCGGTACTACCTGACCAAGCCGGGCTACGACGCGAGCCAGCCGGTCACCCGGGCCAACCTCGACCTGACGCCCTTCCTGACCGTCCCCTACGGCGGGCGGCAGGTGCCGGGCACGCTCAGCCACACCGCGACCCTCCCGAGCGGGCGCACCGGGCACCAGGTGGTCGTCTCGGTCTGGACGATCGCGGACACCGGGAACGCCTTCTACTCCTGCACCGACGTCCAGTTCTGACGGTTCCGGAACGGCCGGGCGGGCGTCCCGGGGTGCACGACCGCGCACCCCGGGACGCCTCGGCAGCTGTCCTGGCGGCCGTTCCGGCCGCCGTGCCTCAGTGGCCGCCGCAGCAGCCGCCGTCGGCGCCGCCGCACTGGCAGGGCGCGCCGGACTGGCAGCCGCAGCCGCAGCCGGGGCCGCAGCCGCAACCGGCCGCGAGGACGGGCAGCAGCTTCGGGGCGGGCGGCTCGACGGTGTGGTGGGCGGATGCCGGTCGGGTCGGGTTGGCCTTCATCGAGCTCTTCCCTCCTAGTGACGGGAACACTCCGGTGCCCCCACCGTCGAGTGAAGCGGCCGTTCGGAGGGAGCGTCAACAGGCGCGCAGTGGTGGGGCGTCCGGAAATCCGTGCACCCGCACCACCCTCGCCACAGGTTTACTCACCCCCGGGGGTGAGCGGCACTCACTCCGCCCCGGCTGCCTCGGCCGCCTCGGTGGCGGCCACGAACTCGGCCACGTGCTCGCCGGTCACCAGGTACACGACGCGCTTGGCGACGGACACCGCGTGGTCCGCGAAGCGCTCGTAGTAGCGGCCGACCAGGGTGATGTCGACGGCGGTCTCGATGCCGTGGTGCCAGCGCTCGTCGATCAGGTGCGACAGCAGCTCGCGGTGCAGGGCGTCGATCCGGTCGTCGTCCTGCTCCATCTCCAGGGCCTTGTCGACGTCCTTGGTGGCGATGACCAGGCCCGCCTTGGCGACCAGGCGCTGGGCGAGCTGGCCCATCTCCAGGACGGTGGAGTGCAGGTCGGCGGGCACCGCCGAGTCCGGGTAGCGCATCCGCGCGACCTTGGCGACGTGCCGGGCGAGGTCCCCGCAGCGCTCCAGGTCGGCGCTCATCCGCAGCGAGGTGACCACGATCCGCAGGTCGGTGGCGACCGGCTGCTGCCGGGCGAGCAGGTCGATGGCGCGGTTCTCGAGCTCGTGGTGGAGCTCGTTGACCTTCTCGTCGGCGGCGATCACGCTCTCCGCCAGCGCCAGGTCCGCGTCCAGGAGAGCGGTGGTGGCCCGGCCCAGGGCCGATCCGACCAGCCGGGCCATCTCGACCAGGCTGTCGCCGATCGCATCGAGTTCCTCGTGGTACGCGTCGCGCATGTTCTCTCCTCAGTAGCTGTGTCGGTGGCGGTGCCGACCGGTCAGCCCGTCCGACCATCGTTCCGGTGTCCGGGTGACCGCTGCTGGTGGCGCGAATGGTACGCGCACACCCGAGACCGTGGCCGCTCTTCGGCGCACCGATCTCTCCCACACGGGCTGCATGGCCAACTCTGTGCCGTTCGGGCGACGGCGCACGGCCGGTGCGGTGAATCGGCAGCTACGTGGAGGTGAATTCTCGGCAACGCCTGGTCGATGCCTTGACCCAGCCCTTGGGGAGTGGCCAGGCCGTGCGCTTACGCTGGCCACATGGACGTGAACGTGGCCGCTGCCGCTGCCTGCGCCATAGCCGGGCTCGGTGTCGGCCTCACCGCCTCCATCGCCTTCCGTTGGAGCGAGCGCGAGCAGGCCAAGGGCAAGTACACCAGCGGCAAGCAGTACGGCCGGTACCAGACGCTGGGCACCGGCACCCCGGAACCCCCGCTGCCGCCGGGGGTCGACACCGTGCTCTCGGTGCTCCGCTCCTGCGCGATCGTGCTGGGCGAGGGCGACGAGGTGGTCAAGGCCAGCTCGGCCGCGTACGCGATGGGCCTGGTGCGCGGCGGCGCGGTCGCCGTGGACCAGATGCTGGCCCTGGCCCGCGCCACCCGCCGGGACGGCGAGATCCGGCAGGTGGAGCTGGAGCTGCCCCGCCCCGGCGCGGCCCGCGCGTCCGAGCCGCTCGCGGTCTCCGTCCGGGTCGCCCCGCTGGGCTCCCGGCTGGTGCTGGTGCTGGTCGAGGACCAGACCGAGCGCCGCCGGGTGGAGGCCGTCCGCCGGGACTTCGTGGCCAACGTCAGCCACGAGCTCAAGACCCCGGTCGGCGCCCTGTCGCTGCTCTCCGAGGCGGTCGCCGACGCGTCCGACGACCCGGAGGCGGTGCAGCGCTTCGCCGGCCGGATGCAGGTCGAGGCGACCCGCCTGGCCAGCCTGGTGCAGGAGATCATCGACCTCTCCCGGGTCCAGGACGACCGGCTGATGGTCGACCCGGAGCCGGTCGCGGTGGACGAGCTGATCGCCGAGGCGATCGACCGCTGCCGCCAGCAGGCCGCCGCCAAGCAGATCCTGATCGCGGCCGGCGGGATCGCCGGGCTCTACCTGCACGGCAACCGCGGCCAGCTCGCCGCGGCGCTCGGCAACCTGGTGGAGAACGCCGTCAACTACAGCCCGCCCCGCACCCGGGTGGCCATCGCCACCCGCCGGATCTCCAGCGCCGCGGCGCTCGGCGAGGCGGACGGCGAGCTGATCGAGATCTCGGTCACCGACCAGGGCATCGGCATCTCCGAGAAGGACCGCGAGCGGGTCTTCGAACGCTTCTACCGGGTCGACCCGGCCCGCTCCCGGCAGACCGGCGGCACCGGGCTCGGCCTGTCCATCGTCAAGCACGTCGCCGCCTCGCACGGCGGCACCGTCTCGGTGTGGAGCGTGGAGGGGCAGGGTTCGACCTTCACCATCCGCCTGCCCGCCGGCCAGGCCCCCGCCGACGCCCCCGACGATGACTACGACGACGACCTGGACGACGCCCCGGCCGACGACCTGGGCGAGGACTTCGACGACCACCTCGACGCCGTCGACGCCGCGCCGGACCACGACGAACCCCGCAGCGCACGCCGCGCCGAGCCCGGTGCCGACACCGCCGGGCCCGCCACGGCACCCCGGACCCTCACCGCGGACCGCACCGAGCGTGCGGCCCGTTCGCTCCCCGCCGGGGAGCGGGAACAACCCCTGACACAGACAACCCAGCTTGCCCCGGAGGCCTGATCGTGACCCGAGTACTGGTGGTCGAGGACGAGGAGTCGTTCAGCGACGCCCTCTCGTACATGCTCCGCAAGGAGGGCTTCGAGGTGGCCGTCGCCGCGACCGGCCCCGACGCCCTGGAGCAGTTCGAACGCAACGGTGCCGACCTCGTCCTGCTCGACCTGATGCTCCCGGGCCTGCCGGGCACCGAGGTCTGCCGCCAGCTCCGGGTGCGCTCCAGCGTGCCGGTGATCATGGTGACCGCCAAGGACAGCGAGATCGACAAGGTCGTCGGGCTGGAGATAGGCGCTGACGACTACGTCACCAAGCCGTACTCCACCCGGGAGCTGGTCGCCCGGATCCGCGCGGTGCTGCGCCGCCGCGGCGAGGACGGCGGCGCGGGCGACAATGGCGGCGGTCCGGGCGCCCTGGAGGCGGGCCCGGTCCGGATGGACGTGGACCGGCACGTGGTGACGGTGGACGGCGCCAAGGTCGACCTGCCGCTCAAGGAGTTCGACCTGCTGGAGATGCTGCTGCGCAACGCGGGCCGGGTGCTCACCCGCATGCAGCTGATCGACCGGGTCTGGGGCGCGGACTACGTCGGCGACACCAAGACCCTGGACGTCCACGTGAAGCGCCTGCGGGCGAAGATCGAGCCCGACCCGGGCGCGCCGCGCTACCTGGTCACGGTCCGCGGCCTGGGCTACAAGTTCGAGCCGTAAACCGCGGGCCCGCGAGGGACGAGGACGCGGGAGGCCCCTGCCGGCAGTCGTCGGCGGGGGCCTCCCGCGTTCCTGCCCGACTGCCTGGCTGCCCGGCCACAGGGTCAGGCCACGCGGCCACGCGGCCACGCGGCCCACGGGGGCACGCGAAAGCCTCCCGCAGGCCCCGGAAGGGCCGGCGGGAGGCTTTCGCGCGCTGCGTCAGGGTGCGCCCGGTCGGCAGCGCGTCGTGTCAGTGGGCGGCCGGCGCGGTGGTGCCGGTGGCCGGGGCGGCCGGGGTGGTCGCCGTGCCGGCACCGGTGGCCGGGGTGGCCGGGGCGCTCGGCGTGGTGCCGGCCGGCGGCGTGGCCGGCGTGCCCGGCGTGGTCGGGGCGGTCGCGGCGGGGGAGGTGCTCTTGGAGGGCACGGCCGCCGGGGTCGGGCCGAAGCCCTTGTAGAGGTTCTTGTCCGAGTCCGGGCTGACGCCGGCCTGGACGTCGACCTTCTGGCCGTCCTTGAAGGCGAAGGTGGTGTTGGCGAAGCCGCCGATGTGGACGGCGGCCGCGCTCACCGAGGCGGAGGGGTTGCCCTGGCCGCCGATCGCGACCGAGCTGCCGGCCGGGATGACGAGGGTGGGCTGCGGAGCACCCGCCGCGTCCGCGAAGGTGGCGGAAGCGTTGCCGACGGTGATCGACTGCAGCTCGGCCGGGGTGGTCGCCGTGTTGGAGATGTTCACGACCACGTTGGCGGGGCCCGTGTAGTCACCCGAGGTACCGGCCCCGGTGACGATCACGATGTTGTTCAGTCGAAGGTTCGTCCCAAGGGTCGCCGCCGCGTTGTCCGGCTTGATCTGCAGGGTGTCCGGCGTGTTGCTGGCTGCGCAGGAGGACAGCGAGGCGATGGCGAGGGCGGCGATGGCGGCGATGCTGCCGCGTCGAAGGCTGCGGCTCATGCGGCGGCTACTCCTAGGTCACGTGTCGACAGGTCAGGTCTCAGATTATCGACCTCACTTATGCGCTCCTCACGGGGTGGTCCCCGTGTCGCACTCCCGGGGCCCCGCGGGGGCCGTCCGGCCGTACCCATGGCATGAACCGGTCATCGGTAGGACAAGCTTCGACCAAGATCGAATAACGATCCGGTCACGGCCCGGAACGGGGCGAAAGCTCAAGATCCAATCATGGTTGCGGGGGTGTTGCGCAAGGGTTTCGCCGGACCTCGGAACCGCCTCCGACCTGCGGGAAGCCCCCCTCGAACATCGGTCGCAGCACGTCACGGGGGTCCTTGTCAAGCCCCGGTACCGGCCCTGACCTGCGAAAACGCCCTTCGGGTGGGCCGCAAGGCGTGTTATTCTGGAAAGCCACGGAAGGGGTCCTGTCACATGACGTTCAAGGTTGGCGACACGGTGGTCTACCCCCATCACGGGGCCGCGCTGATCGAGGCCATCGAAATTCGCCAGATCAAAGGTGTGGACAAGACCTACCTGGTGCTCAAGGTGCAGCAGGGAGACCTGACGCTCCGCGTGCCCGCCGAGAACGCGGAGTTCGTCGGCGTGCGCGATGTGGTCGGCCAGGAGGGTCTGGACCGGGTCTTCGAGGTGCTCCGCGCACCGTACACCGAAGAGCCGACCAACTGGTCCCGTCGCTACAAGGCGAACCTGGAGAAGCTCGCTTCGGGCGACGTTATCAAGGTCGCCGAGGTCGTGCGCGACCTCTGGCGTCGCGAGCGCGAGCGCGGCCTCTCGGCCGGCGAGAAGCGGATGCTCGCGAAGGCGCGCCAGATCCTCGTCAGCGAGCTCGCGCTGGCGGAGAACACCAACGAGGACAAGGCGGAGACGCTGCTCGACGAGGTGCTCGCCTCGTAGTGCAGTCGGGCTTCCGCCCCACCGCCCACAGCGCCCGGTGCCGGCGTGCCGCTCCCAGGACGAACCGTCCGGGGGTGGTGCAGTGGCACTCCGGGCGCTGAGGCGTGTCCGGACGACGCCCCCCACCCGATCCGGTCCAGGCCCGCAAGACCGTTTCTGCACCGTTTCTGCGCAGTTGTGCGGCGGGCAGTGGACCAGTCGTTCTTCGGAAGGGGCCCCGCCCGCCGGGCACGCCATGGCCATACCCACTTCGCCGAAGGAGTGAAACCTGAACGCGTCAGGAGCAGTTGCAGCAGCAGTGGTGCCCGCCGCCGGACGCGGTGAGCGGCTGGGGCCCGGTGCCCCGAAGGCCCTGCGGGAACTGGGCGGGGTGCCGCTCCTGGTGCACGCCGTTCGGGCGCTCGCCCGCAGCCGGGCGGTCGGCCTGGTGGTGGTCGCCGCGCCCGCCGACGGGGTGGCCGAGGTGGTCGCCCTGCTGGACGGCCACGGGCTGGCCGGCAAGGACGTCCGGGTGGTGGCCGGCGGCGCGACCCGCCAGGAGTCGGTCCGGCTGGGCCTGGCGGCGATCCCCGAGGACGTCGAGATCGTGCTGGTGCACGACGCGGCCCGTCCGCTCGTCCCGGTCGAGGTGGTGGACGCCGTCGCGGCCGCCGTCCGGGCCGGGGCTCCGGCGGTGGTGCCCGCGGTGCCGCTGGCCGACACCGTGAAGCGGGTCGAGCCGAACCCGGGCCGCCCCGAGCCGGTGCTCGACACGCCCGAGCGGGCCACCCTGCGCGCGGTGCAGACCCCGCAGGGCTTCGACCGGGCCGCCCTGGTCGAGGTGCACGCCAAGGCGCTGGCCGAGGAGGCCGCCGGCGGCGCCGACGCGGTGCCCGTCACCGACGACGCCGGACTGGTGGAGCGCTACGGCGGCACGGTCGTCGTGGTGCCCGGCCACGAAGAGGCGTTCAAGGTCACCCGTCCGCTGGACCTCGTGCTCGCCGAGGCCGTACTCGCCCGCCGGAGGGCCGCCGATGACTACTGAGCCCCTGATCCCCCGGGTGGGGATCGGCACGGACGTGCACGCCTTCGAGGCCGGCCGCCCGCTGTGGGTCGCCGGACTGGAGTGGCCGGACGCCGGGGACGGACTGGCCGGGCACTCGGACGCCGACGTGGCCGCGCACGCCTCCTGCGACGCGCTGTTCTCGGCCGCCGGGATCGGCGACCTGGGCGCCCACTTCGGCACCGACCGCCCGGAGTGGTCCGGGGCCTCCGGGGTGAAGCTGCTCGGCGAGGCGGCCCGGCTGGTGCGCGAGGCGGGCTTCGAGATCGGCAACATCGCGGTCCAGGTGATCGGGGTCCGGCCGAAGATCGGCAAGCGGCGGGCCGAGGCGCAGGCCGCGCTGTCCGAGGCGGCCGGAGCGCCGGTCTCGGTCTCCGGCACCACCACCGACGGCCTGGGCCTGACCGGCCGGGCCGAGGGGTTGGCCGCGATCGCCACCGCCCTGGTGTACGAACGGCGTTGAGCCGTTCGCCGGCGGCCCGGCCGGTCGGCGGTCGGCGGGCGGTCGGCGGGCGGTCGGCGGGCGTCGGCGGTCCGGCCGGAAACAGACGGCTGTTGACGGGTGTTCACCGAATGCCGCGGGGGCCCGGATCGGTAGGGTTCGGTCCGGGCCCGTGCGGAGCTCACCCCCGGGTCGTACCGTCGCCGACGAGAAGAGGTTCCCGATGACTTCCCAACTCTCCGACCGCGCCAAGGCGTTGATCGACGGCAAGAGCTTCGCCGTGGTCTCCACGATCCAGCCGGACGGCAGCCCCCAGTCCTCGGTGGTCTGGGTCAAGCGGGACGGCGACGACATCCTGTTCTCCACGGTCCAGGGCCGCCGCAAGCACCTCAACCTGGTGAAGGACCCGCGGGCCTCGATCGTGATCAACCCGCCGGAGAGCCCGTACGAGTACCTGGAGGTCCGCGGTTCGGTGACGCTGACCACCGAGGGCGGCCGGGAGTTGATCAACGAGCTGGGCTTCAAGTACCGCGGTGACCAGGAGTACGGCTTCGACGGTCCGGACGACGTCCGGGTGGTCGTCCGGCTCAGCCCGCGCAAGGTGGTCGGCAGCATCTGACCGGCCGGACGGGCCGCGATTCCCCGGGGCGGTCCCGCCGTTCCCCGGGGAATGCCCGGTCCGTTCCCGGTTAATGTCGCGGGGCACCCCCCGCCGCCCACTACGCTTGACGCTGTGAGCATTCGTCTGTACGACACCAGCACCCGACAGGTACGCGACTTCGTCCCGCTTGTACCGGGTTGTGTCTCGATCTACCTGTGCGGCGCTACCGTCCAGTCGGCGCCACACATCGGGCACATCCGGTCCGGCCTCAACTTCGACATCATGCAGCGGTGGTTCGCCTACCGCGGCTACCAGGTGACCTTCGTCCGCAACGTCACCGACATCGACGACAAGATCATCGCCAAGGAGCGCGAGCTCGGCACGCCGTGGTGGCAGATCGCCTACGAGAACGAGCGCGCCTTCAACGACGGTTACAACGCGCTCGGCTGCCTGCCGCCGACCGTCGAGCCGCGGGCCACCGGGCACGTGCCCGAGATGATCGAGATGATGCAGGGGCTCATCGAGAAGGGCCACGCCTACGCGGTCGACGGCAACGTCTACTTCGACGTGAAGTCGTACCCCGACTACCTCGCGCTCTCCAACCAGAAGCTCGCCGACCTGCGCCAGCCCGAGGGCGAGGGCGAGACCGGCAAGCGCGACCAGCGCGACTTCGCGATGTGGAAGGCCGCCAAGCCGGGCGAGCCGAGCTGGGAGACGCCCTGGGGCCGCGGCCGTCCGGGCTGGCACCTGGAGTGCTCGGCGATGGTGCACAAGTACCTGGGCCCGGCCTTCGACATCCACGGCGGCGGGCTGGACCTGATCTTCCCGCACCACGAGAACGAGATCGCCCAGTCCAAGGCCTACGGCGACGACTTCGCGGCCTTCTGGGTGCACAACGCCTGGGTCACCATGGCCGGCGAGAAGATGAGCAAGTCGCTCGGCAACTCGGTGCTGGTCTCCGAGATGGTCCGGGCGTGGCGGCCGATCGTGCTCCGCTACTACCTGGGCGCCGCGCACTACCGCTCGATGATCGAGTACAGCGAGGACGCGCTGCGCGAGGCCGAGGTCGGCTTCGGCCGGATCGAGGGCTTCATCCAGCGGGCCGTCGAGCGCTGCGGCAAGGTCGACGCGGCGCCCGAGGTGCCGTCGGCCTTCGCCGAGGCGATGGACGACGACTTCGGCGTCCCGCAGGCGCTGGCCGTCGTGCACACCGCCGTCCGCCAGGGCAACAGCGCCCTGAACGCGGACGACAAGGAGAGCGTGGTGGCGCGACTGGCCGAGGTCCGTGCGATGCTCGGTGTACTGGGTCTCGATCCGCTCGACCCGCAGTGGGCCGGGGCGGAGCGCGGCGAGGACCTCCACGGTGTGGTCGACTCGCTGGTCCGTCTGGTCCTGGACCAGCGGCAGGCGGCGCGTCAGCGCAAGGACTTCGCCACCGCGGACGCCATCCGCGACCAGCTCGGCCTGGCCGGGTTGGTGATCGAGGACACCCCGTCCGGCCCGCGCTGGACGATCAACAGCCAGTAACCCCATCTGACGATCGGGGTGATGGGTGGGCCGTACCGGACCGGTGCGGCCCTCCCGCATGACGTAGCGCATGCCGTCGGCCGCCGCCGCACCGAGCGGAGCGGCCGGGCATGCCGGACAGACAGGAAGTACAGCCATGGCCGGCAACAGCCAGCGCAGGAACCGCCGCAACCCCGGGTCGAAGAAGGGGGCCGCTGTCGGTACCGGCGGGCACAGCCGGAAGGCGCTGCAGGGCAAGGGCCCGACCCCGCCCGGTGAGGAGCGCAAGGGCCACCCCAAGCAGCGGGCCGCCAACGCCGCGATCAAGCGCGAGCGGGACGCCAAGGCCCGGGCCGGCATGCGCCGGGCCGGTGCCGGCGGCCGGGGCGGCCGCGGCGGCGCGGGCAGTGCCGAGCTGGTCTTCGGCCGCAACTCGGTGGTCGAGGCGCTCAAGGGCGACGTGCCCGCCAACGCCCTGTACGTCCAGCAGTTCATCGACACCGACGACCGGGTGCGCGACGCCTTCCAGGCCGCCAACGAGCGCGGCATCCCGCTGATGGAGGCCCCGCGCGCGCAGCTGGACCAGATGACCGGCGGGATGAACCACCAGGGCCTGGTGCTGCAGGTCCCGCCGTACGAGTACGCCCACCCCGAGGACCTGCTCGCCGAGGCCTCCGACGCCGGCCAGGACGCGCTGATCATCGCGCTGGACGGGGTCACCGACTCGCGCAACCTCGGCGCCGTGGTCCGCTCCGCCGCCGCCTTCGGCGCGCACGGCGTGGTCATCCCCGAGCGCCGTGCGGCCGGCATGACCGCCGGTGCCTGGAAGACCTCCTCCGGCGCCGCCGCCCGGCTGCCCGTGGCCCGCGCCACCAACATGACCCGCACCCTGGAGGCCTACCAGAAGGCCGGCCTGATGGTCGTCGGCCTGGCCGCCGACGGCGAGGCCGAGCTGGGCGACCTGGAGCTGCTGAACGGCCCCGTGGTGATCGTCGCGGGCAGCGAGGGCAAGGGCCTGTCCCGCCTGGTCTCCGAGACCTGCGACATGCGGGTCCGGATCCCGATGAGCGGCCTGACCGAGTCGCTGAACGCCGGTGTCGCGGCGGGCATCGTGCTGTACGAGGCCGCCCGCATGCGCGCCAAGCGCTGATTCCCGGCAGGTCCGGACCAGCACGGACGGACCCCCGTCCGCAGGAGAACTTCTGAATTCTCCGCGATCCGAGTGAAAAGCGATCGGGCCCGACCGGGTCCGATCGCTTTTCTCATGATCACTTCAAGTATGCGCCGGACATCCACCCGGGAGAGTGTCCTAAGCGGCCGTCACCCGGTTAGACGGGCGTGGACGTGGACACCAGAACACCTCGGCGCCCCCTGTTCGGCGGGGGCAGCACCGGGATAGAGGCGGGCCCCGGGATCGACACCGTCAAGGTGCCGTCGGACCCCGCGCGCCTCAGCAGCACCCAGGCGAGCTTCCGACTCCGGCTCGGCACCCCGGTGGCGCCGCTGATCGACGCCCCGGCGGGACTGCTGTCCACCGGCGCCGCGTTCGGCGACCCCTACGCCAACCAGGGCCTGATCCGCCGTCCGCTGGTCACCCCGCAGGTCGTCGTGCCCGCCTCCGCCGTCCCGGCGCTGGCCGGAGCCGCGGCCGGGGCCGCCGGCGGCGCGCAGCGCCGCAAGGGCCGGGTCACCGCCGTCACCTGGACCGGCCAGGCGGCCCCCGGCGACCTCGCGGCCACCCGGCTCCTGGAAGCGGTGCGGACCAACGGCGCGCCCGGCGGCGGCCCCGACGGCGCGGACACCCAGGTGCTGCCCGCCTACGCGGGCGCCCGGACCGTCCCCCGCCAGCCGCGCGAGGGCAGCGGCACCGCCACCGACGCCGGCGTCGGCCCGGTCGGCGAGCCGCACGGCTGGACCCCCAGCGGCGAACTGCCGGAGGTCTCCGCCGCCTCCGCGGCCGACGGCAAGCAGCCCTGGTACCCCGGCCGCCGGGTCGACCTCGGCCTGGTGCTGCTGCCGCTGCGCGCGGTGCTCGGCTCGCTCTCCGTCTACGCCGGGTTCAGCAAGCTCTGCGACCCGGTGTACTTCGACGGCGGCGAGCGCGGCTCCATGATGCGCTGGCTCTCCTCGCTGCACCCGTGGAAGGTCGCCGAGCCGCTGCTCGCCTTCGCGATGGCGCACCCCGTCGGCTCCGGCCTGGTGGTGTCGTTCACCGAGATCGTGGTCGGCGTGCTGACCGTCCTCGGCCTGTGGCAGCGGCTCGCCGCCGGGGCGGCCATGCTGCTCTCCGCCGTGCTGCTGTTCACCGTCAGCTGGCGGGCCGTCCCGGTCTACGACACCCCCGACCTGATCTTCCTCGCGGCCTGGAGCCCGCTGCTGATCGCCGGGGCGCCGTTCGCCTCGCTCGACGGACGGCTCAACCTGGAGGCCTGGCGCCGGATCGGCACCGGTGCCCCCGGTGCGCTGCGCCGCCGGGTGCTGCGCCGCGGCGCGGTCGTCACCACCGTCGTGGTCGGCCTCACCCTGCTGCTCGGCTCGATGCTCGGCGCGGCCGTCCGTACCGGCGGCCGCCCGCACCAGGAGCCCGGCCGACCGTCCGGCGACTACGGCACCCCGGTGTGGCCGTCCGGCAGCCCGTCCGGCGCCCCCGGCGGCCAGGGCGCGTCCACCCAGCCCCAGCCCGCCGCCCCCCGCCCGGCCACCCCCACCCCGAGCGCCGGCACGCCGTCCACCGCCCCCGCCAAGTCGGCCGGGGCCACGCCCAGCGGCAAGCACTCCGGCAAGCCCGAGACCGGCGGCTCCTCCCCGGCGCCCGCCGCGCCGTCCGCCGGGTCCGGCTCCGCGCCCGCCCAGCGGACCCCGGCCCCCGGCGGCTCGGGCAACGCGCCCAAGCCCAGCCCGAGCAACGGCTCCGGGCTGCTCGGCGGGGTGCTGGGCAGCGGACCGGTACTGGGCAGCGGGCCGCTGGCCGGCCTGTCCGGCGGAGAGGCCGGTGGACAGGCCGACGGGCAGGCCGGTGGGCAGTCCTCCCGTCCGGGGACGCCGACCGCCACCTGAGGCCGCCGGACGCGCTACGGCCGGGTGCTCCGTGGGGGAGCACCCGGCCGTCGTGCTGCTCGGCGGTTCCGCGGGCTTGCCCTCGCCGGGCCTGTGCCCGTCCTCCGCCTGTTCTCGGCCGGTCTCCGCGTCGTCAGCGGGAGCTGTCGCGGTAGGCGGCGAGCTCCTTGGCCGCCTCGGTGAGGTCCTTCGCGGTGTCGATCGCGCGCCAGTACACGCCCTGCGGCAGCTGGTACCCGGCGAGCCGCTTGCTGCGGGCGAGTTGGGGGAAGGTGGTGCGCTCGTGGTCGCCCACGTCCGGCAGCAGCTCGGCGAACTCCGGGCTGAACACGTACAGGCCGGCGTTGATCAGGAAGGGCGAGGGCGGGGCCTCGATGAAGTCCAGCACGTTGCCGAACTGGTCGGTCTCCACGGCGCCCCACGGGATCCGCGGCCGGGCCAGCGCGAGCGTCGCGACGGCGTCCCGCTCGTGGTGGAAGGCGGCCATGTCGCGCAGGCTGAACCGGGTCCAGATGTCGCCGTTGGTGGCGTACCAGGGCTCGTCCGGGCGCGGCAGCGCCTTCGCCGCGTACTTGAGCCCGCCGCCGCGCCCCAGCGGCTCGGCCTCGACCACGGTGCGCACCCGCAGCGGCAGGTCCGCCGTGTCGAGCCACTCCTCCAGCACGTCGGCCAGGTGACCGCAGGACACCACGACGTCGGTGACGCCCTCGGCGGCCAGCCAGGCCAGCTGGTGGCCGAGGATCGGCGTGCCCGTCCCCGGGATCTCGACCAGCGGCTTGGGGCGGTCGTCCGTGTAGGGGCGCAGCCGGGAACCCTGGCCGCCGGCCAGGATCACGGCCTGGGTGACGGGAGTGGTGGTCGGCCGGGTGTGGTGGGGCTGCGGGGACGCGAGGTCGGCGGTGGTGCCGGAGTCAGCGGTCATGGCTGAACAATAGGGCGCCGGAAGGGGGTTGGCGCCTCAAGTGGACCGCTCGTCCGGTGATCCGCCGGCCGCCCGGCCGCCCGGCTGTCCGTCGGCCGACGATGCCGTCGGCCTTCCGGGGAACGGTCGGCCGTCCGGGGATCCGTCAGCCGACGACGCCGGCCGCGAAGGCGCCGTCGCAGACCGGGCGGGCGAAGGAGCGGGCCCGCTGTACGTCGCCCTGGTACTTGCGGACCGCCGCCTTGCCCAACTCGGTGGCCAGCGAGGTGCAGTACGGCGTCAGCGACGGCTGCTCGCGCATCGAGCGCTCCAGCAGGTCCAGCGCGGCGGACGGGTTCTTGGCGCGCAGCTCGTCGAGCAGCGCCACCCGCAGCGAGTCCTGCGGGGCGAGCCCGTCCGTCCTGGCGGGGGCCGCGGACGACCGCCCGATGCCGACGCCGTCGCCGCTGGAGGCCGCCACGACCTGCTGGTCGAGCGCGGTCGGCGGGGCCCACGGGACCCGGGTCACGGCGAGGGTGCCGGTGGTCACCAGGACGACCGGCAGGGTCAGGGCGACGGTCTGGCCGATACGGCGCACAAGCTGCTTCACCCTCAGGAGAGTAGCGGTGGGTAGGCCCCGGATCGCCCTCCGTCACGCCATCGAGTGACAGGGTGTCCGGGTTGTCCCTGCACCGTGTTGACGTGGGGGTGTACGGACGGAGCCCGTCGGACCGCGAACGGTCCGACGGGCTCCGGAGCTGCCCCGTGCGAGGGGAGGTGTGCCGGGCGTCAGCGGCCCAGGCGGGCCCCGGTGCTGGTGGAGAAGACGTGGGTCTCCTCGGCGGTCGGCACGACGTGGACGGTCTCGCCGCGGGCCGGGATCTGGCGGCCGGGCACGCGGACGACCAGGTCCTTGTCCACGCCGCCGATCTGGGTGGTGCCGTAGACGAAGCCGTCCGAGCCGAGCTCCTCGACCACGTTCACCGTCACCGCGACACCCTCGATGCCGCCCGCCGGGACGATCTGGAAGTGCTCGGGGCGGATGCCGACGGTCACCGTCTTGTCCGTCGCGGCGCCGGCCAGGTCCTCGCGGGAGATGTTGACCACCGAGCCGCCGAACTTCACGCCGCCGTCCACCAGCGGCACCTCGACCAGGTTCATGGCGGGCGAGCCGATGAAGCCGGCCACGAACAGGTTCGCGGGCTTGTCGTACATGTTGCGCGGGGTGTCGACCTGCTGGAGCAGACCGTCCTTGAGCACCGCGACCCGGTCGCCCATGGTGAGCGCCTCGGTCTGGTCGTGGGTGACGTACACCGTGGTGATGCCCAGGCGGCGCTGCAGGCCGGCGATCTGGGTGCGGGTCGAGACGCGGAGCTTGGCGTCCAGGTTCGACAGCGGCTCGTCCATCAGGAAGACCTGCGGCTGGCGGACGATCGCCCGGCCCATCGCGACACGCTGGCGCTGACCGCCGGACAGCGCCTTGGGCTTGCGGTCCAGGTAGTCGGTCAGGTCGAGGATCTTCGCCGCCTCCTCGACCTTGATGCGGATGTCCGCCTTGTTCACGCCGGCGATCTTGAGCGCGAAGCCCATGTTCTCGGCGACGGTCATGTGCGGGTAGAGCGCGTAGTTCTGGAACACCATCGCGATGTCCCGGTCCTTCGGCGGCAGGTGGGTGACGTCCCGGTCGCCGATCCGGATCGCGCCGCTGTTGACGTCCTCCAGACCGGCCAGCATGCGCAGGCTGGTCGACTTGCCGCAGCCCGACGGGCCGACCAGCACGAGGAATTCGCCGTCCGCGATCTCCAGGTCCAGCGCGTCCACCGACGGCTTGGTCGCCCCGGGGTAGACACGGGTCGCCTGGTCGTACGTGACAGAAGCCATGGTCGTTCTCTCCTTCACCGGCAGGAACGTGCCGGACGATCCGAGTAAAGGGGGTTCGTTCGTCTCGGTCGGCCGGGCAGTGGTCTGAACCACTGCACACACCGACTCCCGGCGACGGTACCTGCGCTTCCGCCGCTTGTCAGCCCCCCGCCGCCCGCTTTTCCGCATCGGTTCCATCACGCCCACCCACCCCGCCAACCCCGGGATATCCCCCCACCCCACCACCCCGGCCCGGTAGACTGCCCCCGGTGCCGCCGTGATCCATCGCGGACGGCCACCGTGCCTCCTTAGCTCAGCTGGCCAGAGCACCGCTCTTGTAAAGCGGGGGTCGTCGGTTCGAACCCGACAGGGGGCTCAGTGGCGGAGACGTGGGGGGGGGGGGGGGGGGGCGGTTGTGGTAGGTCGGGCCCCGCCGCGGCGGGTAGAAAAAAAACGAGCACCCCGAAACAAACAGA
>NZ_JBHYGR010000061.1:25806-51103 GCF_042738155.1 Kitasatospora sp. NPDC059088
TTTTGTGGTGGGGGTTTTTTGTTTTACTGCCGGTGTGGGGGTTGTGGGTTGTTTTGGGGGGGGGGGACGTCCCAGTCGTGTCCCCCCCCCCCCCTCCGCGTGTCGGGGCGTCCGTGCGGGACGTGGTCAATCGCTGGCGGCGGCCGGTGGGCCCGATTCCTTCGGTTCTTCGGATTCCGATTCCGATTCCGCTTCCTCTGTCTCTTCCTCTTCGGCCTCGGGGCGCACCGTGGCGGTGGTCCCCTCGTCCTTCTTCCAGGTCGCCGAGACCTTGAGGGAGGCCTTGCCGCTGGATCCCGCGACGGCGCTCACCAGGAGGCCGGACTTGACGGAGAGCTCGATGCCGAATTCGAGGGTGAACTCGTCCGGGGCGGCGGCCCGCAGGCCCGAGCGGACGCTGCCCACGACGGCATGGAGGGTGTCCGTGAGGTCGTCGAGCCGGTAGGTGAGGCCGCGGAAGGCCACGTCGCGGGGGCCGCCCTCGTCCTCGACGCGGGCCCAGAAGGTGCCTCCGTCGGGTGTCTCGACCCGGACGAGGTCCGACATTCCGCCTCCAAAGATGGCGTCGATTCCGCGCAATCGAAATGCGGGATTCCTGAAGCCGGCGGTCGGCCGGCGCTCTAGTATCCCCGACGGGAACTCCGGTGGAGGGGCGAAGGGTTGGTACCGATGGGCACGGAATCGCCGCCTGCGGGCGCGGAGCGCATCTACCTCTCCGACGTGGAGCCGCACGCCGCGGCGCCGATCGACCGGGCGTCCGACCTGCGGTCCCGGGTGCTGTTGCACGTGCTCTTCGCCGACGCCCTGTTGATCGGGGACTCGCAGAGCCTCAACAACCGGTACTTCAGGGCGCTGGTCTCGGCCGAGGAGGCCCGGCAGGTCCCGTGGGCGGAGGAGGGCGCGGAACTGCCGGACCTCGCCCCGCTGCTGGAGTCCGGCCGGATCCGGGTGGCGGTGCGCGCGGGGAGGACCCTGCGGGAGATCAGGGACGACCACAGGCGGCGGAACGTGACGAACGTGCCCGAGCCCGGCTACGTCGCACGGCTGACGGCGATGTCGGCGGCGCACGCGGTGGGCTACGACGGGACGGCGGTGGCGGCGCGCTTCAAGGCCGGTGTGCTGGCCAGGATCGACGTCGCGAGCCGGCACGCCACCGGTGGCACCCGGACCGCGCTGGAGGACGCGCGGAGCTGGATCGCCGACCAGCAGCCCTTCGACTACAAGGCGCTCCGGGACTGGCTGGACAAGTACCGGGTGAAGGACCCGGGCAGCAGCGCCGAGCTGATCCTCGCGCTGCAGTCGGTGGACGAGTGGGCGGGCGAGTCCTACCGCCGGGCCCTGCCCGGTGTGCTGGACGTCGGCATGGCCGGACCGCGGGACGGGTCGGGCACCCTGTCGGCCGCGCGGAGCCGCCGGATCGTGGAGGAGGCCGGGTTGCCCGCCGTCCTGCTCGACAACCTCCTGCTGTCCCAACTCCCCCTGGAGGTGGTGCTGGAGGCCGTCGAGCAGCCCTCCCGGAACGCCCTGGTGCGGGAGCTCGGCCAGGTGCGCCGGGGGCTGCGGCCGGACGACGCGGTGCTGCGGCAGTCGGTCGGCGAGTTCAGCGCGTGGATGCTGGAGGCGTTCGAGCGCACCTTCCGCGGTACGGACGGGCTGGCGTGGGCGCGGCTGCGGAGCGAGACCCGGCTGATGCGCTTCCGGCTGGACGAGGACACGGTGACCGGTCGGCTGGGGGTGGGCCTCGAAGTCCGCGGGGCGCCGCTCGACGGGGCCCGGGACCTCTCGCTCGACGTGGTGGCCGGGTTCGGCGCGGCCGCGCCGGACGGCGACGAGGTGCGGGTGGCGACGGGGCCGCGGCGGCACCTCGACCCGCTGCACCGGATGATCACCCTCGGCGGCTGATCACGCCCTGACGGTCGGGGACAGCACGCCGGAGTCGGCGGCCGCGAGGGCGTAGGCGGCCAGCGTGACCCCGCAGGTGATCCGGCCCCCGCGGAGCCACTCCGCCATCTCCTCCGGGGAGACCCAGACCGGCGGGCTCACCGACTCCATCGCCTCCGGCCGGGCGGAACCCTCCTCCGAGGGGAGCACGGTGGCGCAGCAGACGTGGATGCCGGTCTCGATCAGCCCGGTGTCCGCGTGCACCAGTCCGAGGGTCCGCACGGAGGAGGCGGAGAGGCCGGTCTCCTCCCGGAGTTCGCGTGCGGCCGCCTCCTCCGGGCTCTCGCCCGGCTCGCAGCCGCCGCGCGGGAACTCCAGGGAGACGGCGCCCACCGGGTAGCGGTACGAGGGCACCAGGGCGATGCCCTCGGGGCCGACCGGGACCACCACCACACCGGTCTGCGCCCACTGCCAGCGGAGGTACTTGCCGGGTGCGCCGCCCGGGCCGACGACGAGGTCGTTGTTGAGCTGCCCGAAGCGGTTCGCGAAGACCTCGACGGCCTCGTGGCGCAGGATCGGGGCGGGCGTGGCGGACGTCCGGTCGTCGATGGTCATGGCGCTCCCTACCGGCTGTCGGGTGGGCCTCCGGTGGGACGGCCCCGTTCGCCATGATCTCCCATGGCGGCCAGTTGCTCCACCCAAGAGTTCGTCTCGGCCGAAAACTCCCGTATCTCGCCGCCGAGTTGGACCAGCACCCGCAGGGACTGCCGTTGGGCCGCGAGGCGTTGACGGTTCCCGGCGGGAAGGTCGGCGCGCAGGTGCGCGGCCTCCCGCATGGCGAGGTACGCCTCCCGGTCCCGGCCGGCGCCGATCAGGGCGAGCGCCTGCCGGTGCAGCCCGTCGGGCAGCCGGGCGAGGTAGCGCCCCGGGTGCCGTTCGGCCAGGTCGCGCAGCAGGGTGACGACCCGTTCGCCGGCCGCCACCGCCTCGGCGGTCCGGCCGGTCCGCCGGTGGCACTCGGCGAGCACCTCGACGCAGGACAGCAGGGTGGCCTCCTGTCGGACCCCAGGAGCGGCCGCCTCGCACAGTCGTACGCTGCGGGCGGCCTCGCCGTGGGCCGCGTCCACCTGGCCGTCCTCCAGGCGCAGTACGGCGAGGAGGCTCAGCGCGGTCGCGGTGTCGAGCAGCCGTACCTGCCGCAGCCGGTCCCTCGGTTCGGTGTCGGCGAGCAGTTCCTCGTAGTGGGCGACCGCGGACCTGCTCTGCTCCAGGGCGGGCACGGTCCGGCCGGCGTGGTGCAGCAGCAGGCTCAGGTTGTGGAGCGCCGTCGCGTACTCCGGGAGGTGGCGTCCGGTCTGCTGGACCAGGTCGCGGCTGAGCCCGACGGCCTGCCGGGCCGCGGTCAGGGCCGCCGTGTCCCGCGCGCCGCCGGGGCCGGTGCCGTCGTGGCCGGTGTCGCCGGGGTCGGCGTCGTCGGGGTCGGCGTCGTCGTGGCCGGTGCCGTCGGGGTCGACGTCGTCGAGCCGCAGGCTGTAGCCGACCAGCCTGCGCAGCCTCAGCAGTTGGTCCGCCTCGGTGAACTCCTCGTCGGGAAGCTCCAGGAGCCGGCGCAGGACGACGACCGAGACCGGCGACATGCTCGACGGATAGCCGGGCAGCCGCTGTTCCACGGCGGTGAGCAGCGGGGGCTCGCAGGACTCCAGGGCGGTCAGCATGACGGCCGCGAGGGGCTCGGCGTGGGGCAGCAGGGCGCCGTTCGCCGCCAGCGCGGGCAGGAGCACGTCCGGCCGGTCGGCGACGGCGCGCGCCAGCACGGCGTCCAGGGCGCGGTGCGCGGGGTGGGCGGCGATCCGGCCCACGTCCGTGCAGCCGCGGGCGCGGGCGAGCACCTCGACGGCCGCCTTCGCCGCCTCGAACCGCTCCTGCGCGGGCCCGGCGAGGGCGGGGTCCGTACGGGTAGGGACCGTACGGGCGGGGTCCGTACGGGTGGGGGACAGCAGCGCGGTGAGGTACGCGTGGGTGTGGCCGGAGCTCTCCGGGGTGCTGAGCACCCGGCGGGCGAGGACCTCGCCGATCCGGTTCGGCCGCAGCGGGGCGACCTGGTCGCCCTCGGCGGGGTAGACCGCCCACAGCGCGGTGCTGACGCGGAGCATGTCGGGGACCGGCCGGTGCGGGAGGACCGCCGCGTGGACCTGCTCCAACACCGCGACGAGATCGGCCCGTTGCCTGCCGGGGGCCAGCGTGGGGACCAGCAGGAGCCCCGCGGCCAGCAGCCTGCCGCTCTCGCCGGCGAACGACGGCTCCCGGGGATCCCACCAGGTGAGCGTGGAGTGCCAGATCCTGATCTCGTGGTCGCAGACCCGTTCGAGCGGATCGCCGTCCGGGGACCAGGTGCGGCCCTGGCGCAGCGTCAGGACGGCGTCCAGCGCGAGTGCCAGCACCCCCAGGAGCGAGCCCTCCCGGTCGGCGCGGGCGTCCAGGGTGGACGGCGGGGTGAGTCGCGGGGAGCCGAGCCGCTCGGCGAAGACCCGGAAGGCGGTGGCGGCCACGGAGGCGTCCCCGGGGGCGGGGACGGTCCTGGCGAGCTGGACCACGCTCGCGTCGGCCAGTACCCCGTCGTCGAGGCCGCTCTGCAGTGCCTGCCAGAGCGGCTTGTCCGCGCGGGCGAGCAGCAGCACACGCAGCCGCATCCGGTCGGGCCCGTACCGGTCGACGTGTTCGAGCAGGGCGCAGACGTCCTCCGGCCGGGCCTGGGCGTGGTCGAAGACGACGAGCACGGGGATCCCGTCGGCGAGGGCGGCGGTGAGCCCGGCGGTCCACTCCGGCCGGTCCAGCGCCTTCCGCTCCGCGACGCCGGCGATCCAGCCCGCCCCGCCCATGAGGCCGCACAGTTCGGTGGCGAGCCGGGTCTTGCCGGAGCCGCCGGGCGCGTGCAGCAGACGCAGCAGGAGGTCGGGCTCCTCGTCGCACCACCGTCGGAGGTCCGCCAGTTCCGGGCGGTCCAGGAACGGCATCGCCCCGTGGGTGAGGAGTTGGGCCGGGGTCGGCGGACGTCTGCTCGGCCGGGGGCGGTCGCGTCCGAACAGCCTGTTCTGCCGTCCGGCCCGGTCCAGCGCGAGGTCGCACCAGTCGGTGCCGGGCCGGTGGTGCCCGTCGTTGGCCTCCGCCAGGGCGGGGAAGTGGGCGCGCACCGCGTCGACCGGGACCAGCCAGCCGCCCGCCTCCTGCCGGTCGTCGCGCGAGGTCTTGAGCACCCCGCACACCCGGCCGGTCCGGAGGTCGAGCACCGGGCCGCCGCTGAACCCCGCGACGACCCGGTCGCCCTGGAGCCTGACGAACCGTCCGCTCCCGCCGGCCACGTGGAGGCGCAGGCTGTCGTGCTGCGGGCCCGACTCCAGGGTCTCGTGGCTGAATCCGTGCACGACCACCTCGGTGCCCTCCTGGGGGGCGCGCTCGCCCAGCCACACACCGGGCAGTGGCAGCGGCTCCCGGAGGTGCAGCAGGGCGAGGTCGGGGAAGCCCTGGACCCGGACCGCGGGGTCGGGTTCGGGGAACACCGCGCCCACGTCGGCGACGAGGGTGCGGCCCTGGGCCGTCACCGTCACCTCCAGGTGGCCCTGGACGACGTGGGCACAGGTCAGCACGGTGTCCTCGGCGACCAGGAACCCGGAGCCGAGGCTCCCCGGGGCGTCGATGGCGACCGTGTGCGTGGCGGCCAGCCGGCTGAGCTCCTCCCGCCGCCGCCACGCCGCGTCCTCGTCCGTCACGTCCGCTCCTCCCCGGGCCCGGCGCGCCGGTCGTCCCGGGGCGCCGGTTGTCACGGCACCAGGGTTCCGTCCGGCGTCGGCGGAATCCAGAGGCTGTGGCGGTTCGGGAGTTCGCCGGTGGCGGACAGGGGGTGGCCGGGCGGGAGTTCGCTGAACGCCGGACAGCCCTAGCCGGGCGGGAGGGTGAGGGTGGCGACGGCGCCGCCGGCGGGGTGGTTGCTGAAGGTGAGGGTCGCGCCGATGACGCGGGTGTGGCCGGTGGCGATGGTGAGGCCGAGGCCGTGGCCGCGGCCGCGTTCGGGGGCGTTGGTGCGGAAGCGCTGGGGGCCGTGGTGGAGGAGGTCGTCGGGGTAGCCGGGGCCGTGGTCGCGGACGGTGATGCGGCGGCCGTCGACGTGGAGTTCGACCGGGCCGGCGCCGTGGCGGTGGGCGTTGAGCAGCAGGTTGCCGAGGATGCGGTCGAGGCGGCGCAGGTCGGTGCGGACCTGCTGGTCGGCGGTGTCGGAGGTGCCGACGGTGTCGGAGCTGATGTCGACGGTGACGTCGAGGCCGGTGAGGGTGACGGTGCGGCGGACGGCGCGTTCCAGCGGGACGGCGGAGAGGTCGGGGGATTCGACGTCGGCGTCCAGGCGGGAGACCTCCAGGAGGTCCTCGACCAGGGCGCGCAGGGCCTGGACCCGGTTCTGCACCAGTTGGGTGGGGCGGCCGGGCGGCAGCAGTTCGGCGGCGGTGACCAGGCCGGTGAGCGGGGTGCGCAGTTCGTGGGCGACGTCGGCGGTGAAGCGCTGTTCGTCGGCGAGGCGGCGGTGCAGGGTGCGGGACATCAGATCGACGGCGGCGGCGAGGTGGGCGACCTCGTCCCTGCCGTCGACGAGTTCGCCGATCCGGGTGTCGATGCCGCCGGCCGCGATGCCCCGGGCGGCCGTGGCGGCGGTGCGCAGGCGGCGGCTGATCCGGTCGGCGACGAGCACGCCGGCCAGCACGGTGGTGAACACCGCGGCGACCACGGTGATCAGGATGATCCGGTCCAGGTCGGCGATCGCCCGGCGGTCCTGGGTGAAGTCCACCCGGACGGAGAGCACCCCGCCCTGGACCGGGCCCGCCGCCCACATCGACTCGCCCTGCGGGTCGGCGGCGAGGAGCGAGCCCTGCCGGCCGGCGGCGGCGAGTTCGCGCAGCCGGGCGGGGAGGGCCGGGTCGTCGACGGCGGCGCCGGGGCCGGGGGTGCCGCGGCCGTAGTCGGTCAGCGCGGAGCCGAGGGCGGTGGCGGCCGCGGTGCGGGCCTGGTCGACGTGCTGGCGGATCATCGCCTGGTGCACCAGCAGGCCGACGGTGACCGCGACCAGGACGGAGATGGTGGCGACGGCGGTGGCGATCTGCCGGCGCAGGGTCATGCGCCGCAGGGCCATGTGCCGCAGGGATATGCGCCGCAGGGCCAGGTGTCGCAGGGGTACGCGCCGCAGGGTCGGCCGGCGCGGGGTCATGCCGGGCGCCGCAGCTTGTAGCCGAAGCCGCGGACGGTCTCGATCCGGCCGGAGCCGATCTTGGCCCGCAGGCGCTGCACGTGGACGTCCACCACCCGGGTGTCGGCGCCCCACTCGTAGTCCCAGACGCGCTCCAGCAGCGCGGAACGTTCCAGCACGATGCCGGGGGCGGCGGTGAACTCCAGCAGCAGCCGCAGTTCGGTGGGGGTGAGCGGGACGAGGCGGCCGTCGACCCGTACCTCCATGCTGTCGGTGTCCACCTGCAGCCCGTCGACGGTGCGGAGGGAGGCGGCGGAGGGCGCGACGGGGTCGTCGAGGACCTCGGGGGCCGGGGTGACGGCGGCGGCCGGGCCGGGTTCGACGGCCGGGGCGACCCGGACGCGCCGCAGCACCGTACGGATCCGGGCCACCAGGACGGCGCTCTCGAACGGCTTCACCACGTAGTCGTCCGCGCCCGCCTCCAGGCCGGACACCACGTCGACCGGGTCGGTGCGGGCCGACATCATCAGGATCGGCAGCTGGCTCTCCTCCCGGATCCGGCGGCAGAGGCCGACGCCGTCGAGCAGCGGCAGCATGACGTCCAGCAGCAGCAGGTCGGGGCGGACGGCGTGGAAGGCCTCCAGCCCCTCCAGGCCGTCGGCGGCGGTGGTGACCGGGAAGCCGTAGCGCTCCAGGGCCATCCTGGTGGCCTCCCGGATCACCTCGTCGTCCTCGACGAGCAGGATGTGCGGCTGGGCGGGGGCGGCTGCGGTGGTCATCGCTTCGCTTCCGGGACGACGGCGGGGCCGGACGGCTGGGAGGTGGGTCGGGCGGCGGACGGGGAGGCGACCCCGGCGGCCGGGGGCTGCTTCGGCCCCGAGGAGGGGCGCGCCGGGCCGGGGACGGGCACGGGGACGCGGTCCGAGCCGGCGGCGGACGTCGCCTCGGCGCCCGGGTCGGCGGTCGGGAGCAGGCCGACGCCGTCCACCCGCCGCTCGACCAGGGCGAGCCGGTGCCCGTCCCAGTGGTAGTGGCTGCTGGTGCGGGTGGCGTAGGTGGTCGGCTCGTACAGCCAGAGGTCGGAGTCGACGGTCGCCGCGCTGGACATCTGCTGGACCTGGGCCCGCAGGATCGGTACGACCCGGTCGTCGGCGAGCGTGTAGACGTGCAGCACGAGGACCCCGGGGGTGGCGACGGCGGTGATCAGCTCGGGCCGGCCGTCCCCGGTGAGGTCGCGGAACTCGGGGGCCCGCACCTCGCACCCGGCGCAGGAGTCGAGCGCGCGGCGCTCCTCGGCGCTCACCGCCGGGTCCTTGGCGAGCAGGGTGCGGACGTCGACGGCGGTGAGGTCGTGCCCGGGCACGGTCAGGTCGGGTACGGGCTGCGGCGGGGCCTGGGAGGTGGCGTCGGTCGGGGACGTGGGCGGCGGCGGCGCGGTGGCCAGGTCGGGCCAGAGCGGCTTGGCCACCGCGGACGGGCTGGGCGGGGCGACGGCCGGGCGCGGACCGTCGTCCCGCAGGCCGCCGGGGGCGGCGCGGCCGAAGGCCAGGACCCCGAGGGCGGTCAGGGCGGCGAGGACGGCGAGGGCGGCCGCGGGGACGGCGCCGGGGCGGCGGCGGAGCGGGGTCGGTGCTGCCACGGTCGGTGCTGCCACGGTCGTGCTCGTCCTCCTCGGTCGCGGTCGGGCGTCTGACGCCGGGCGTCCGCGCGTCCGGGTCCCGGAGTGGGACGCGGTGGGCCGCGGCGTCGGTTCGTCGCTCCCCGTGGTCGTCCCCAGTTCTACCGGGCCCGGCTCCGGCCCGGTCAGGCCGGGTCGGCCAGCACGATGATGTTGTCCGTCCAGTGCCCGTCCGGGCCGATCCGTCCGCCGCAGGTGATCAGCCGGAGCGCGGGCCCGGGGGTGTCGCCGTAGACGGCGTCGGTGGGGAAGCGGTCCTTGGCGGCCTGGAGCAGGCTGCGGACGGTGAAGTCGACGGTGCGGCCGTCCGCCCGCCGGATCCCGATCCGGTCGCCCACGTGGAGTTCCGGCAGGCGCTTGAAGACCGCCGGGCCGTTCTTGGTGTCGAGGTGGCCGATCAGGACGGCGGGGCCGGCCTCGCCCGGGGCGGGGCCGTTGCGGTACCAGCCGACCTGGTCGGCGTGGTCGGCCGAGGGCACCTGGACGGTGCCGTCGGAGTTCAGGCCGAGGTCGGTCACCGGGGCGTCCACGCCGATCGAGGGGATCAGCAGGCGGTTCGGCGGCGAGGGGGCGAGCGGCTGGTCACCGGCGGTCGGCGCGCCGACCGGGGCGGGCGCGCCGGCGGTGGGCGTGGTGGCGGGTGCGCCGGTGGCGGGGGCACCGGCCGCCGGGGCGTGGCCGGAGGTCTCGATCCGCACCACCGGGGTGTCGCGGCCGGACAGGGCGAGGGTGCTGCCGAGGGCGATGCAGAGCAGGCCGGCCGTACCGAAGACGCTCCGCCGCAGCAGGCTCGGGCCGGGCGGGGCGGCCCGCCGCCGCCCACGACCGCCCCGCCGGTCGGTCCCCGCCGCCGGGGGCACCCCGGCGCCGATTCCCCGCCCGGCCGGGTGCGGGGGAAGGGCGCCGGGGTGCCCGGCGGACCCGGGACGGGTGTCAGCCACGCGCACCGGAACGGCGGCGCAGGACGGCGAAGCCCAGCGCACCGGCGCCGACGGCGGCGACGGCGCCGCCACCGACCAGCATCAGCCCGTTGCCGTCGGTCGCGCCCGAGCCGTCACCGGCCTGGGCGGCACCCTTCGGCACCTCGCGGACCTGCGGCTGGGAGCCGGCCGGGCCGTGCGACGGGGTGGCGGTGGCGGTGGCGACCGCCGGGGCGGCTCCCTCGGGCGCCGACGCCGACGGCTGGCCGGGCTTGGCGGGGGCGGCGCTCGGACGGACTCCGCCGACGGCCGCGCCGCCCGGCGCGGCGTTGGAGGGGGCGGCGGACGGCTTGGCGGGGGCCGGCTGCGGGGTGCCGTCGGCCCAGGCCTGTCCGCCGGTGACGACGGTCACCAGTGCGGCGCCGGTCAGTGCGCAGACGGCCAGCAGACGGCGGGCGGGCGAACGGTCGGTACGGCTCCTGCTCATGGCGGGGGTCTCCTTCGTGGCTCTGGTGGACGCGTCAGTGGCGGGACCGCGGTTCCCGCCAACGGCGCACCGGGGGCGCGGCCCGTGGTGCTGGTACGGCCGGTGCGTCGTCAGTGACGCTAGGAGGGCCGTGTCGCAGTCCCCGCCCGGCCGCGTCACGGTCGCCCATCGGCTGGGTAACGGTCCCCGGGCCCGCCGGAACGGCCCTGTGACGTAGGCGGGGCCGAGCCCGTGACGTACGCGGGAACGGCCCCGTCAGGAGACCGAACCGGGCCCGCGCCGAACACCGCTGAGCATCCCCGCCCGCCCGTCCGTACCTCCCGGCGTGGGGGTACGACCGAGTGAAAGGTGGCAGTGATGAGCATCCTCGCCAACCTCCTGCCGGCGATGCGGCAGTCCCGCAAGGACCGCGGGCACGACAAGGAGGACCGGAACACCAACAACACGACCAGTCGCGGTCGTCGTCACGGCCGCAAGAACAAGCACGGGCACTGACGACCGACGGACCGCTTCCGGTCCCCTGGTCAGGACGAGCGAGTGCGGTCACTGCGGCGGTTGACGGCCGTCGACACCGGTGACGGCGACGGCCGGACCGATCCGGTCGTCGCCCCGGCGCCGGCCGTGTCGCTGCGGCGCACGTTCCGGCGGTTCTGGCCCTACACCCGCGGGGGACGGCGCTGGCTGGCCCTGCTGGTGGTGGTCGTCCTGTTCGGCCCGGTCGTCGACGCGGCCATGGTCTGGCTGTTCAAGATCGTCGTCGACGACGTGCTGGTGCCGCGCAGGTTCGGGCTGTTCCTTCCGGTCGCGCTCGGCTACGCCGGGCTGACCGTGGTGGCGGGGGCCCTCGACTTCGCGGACCAGACGCTCTCCACCTGGGTCAGCGAGCGCTTCCTGCTGGCCCTGCGGGCGGACGTGTTCCGGCACTTGCAGGGCCTCTCGCTGGGCTTCTTCGAGCGACGGCGGCTCGGCGACGTGCTGTCGCGGCTGACCGCGGACGTCGAGGCGGTCGAGACCTTCCTGCTCTCGGGCGTCCTGGACGCGGTCGCGTACGCCGCCGAGCTGGCCGTCTTCCTGGGGGTGCTGTTCTACCTGCGCTGGGACCTCGCGCTGACCGCGCTGGTGGTCGCGCCGTTGTTCTGGCTCACCGCCCGGCGGTTCTCGACGAGGGTGAAGGACGCGTCCCGGGAGCGGCGGCGCCGCAGCGGTTCGGTCAGCGCCCTCGCGGAGGAGACGCTGGGCAACATCGCGCTGGTGCAGGCGTACAACCGGCAGGACTGGGAGCAGGACCGGTTCGTGCGGGAGAACCTGGCGCGGTTCCGGGCGACCATGGCGGCGACCCGGCTGCGCGCCCTGTTCGCGCCGATCGTGGAGATGCTGGAGCTGGTCGGCGCGCTGATCGTGCTCGGGCTGGGCGCCTGGGAGTTGGTCCACGGCCGGCTCACCCTCGGTGAACTCCTCGTCTTCGTCGCCCTGTTGAGCCGGCTCTACAGTCCGATCCAGGGCATCGGGCGGCTCAGCAACGGCTTCTTCTCGGCCTCGGCCGCCGCCGAGCGCATCATCGAACTCCTCGACCAGCAACCGCAGGTGGCCGATCCGCCGCGGCCGCTGCGCGCCGCCCGGGTGCGCGGGGCGGTGGCCTTCGACGGGGTGTGGTTCCGCTACCCGGGCACGGCCCGCGCCGCGCTGTGCGACCTCTCGCTCCGCGCCGAGCCGGGCGAGACGGTGGCCCTGGTCGGCGCGAGCGGGGCCGGCAAGTCGACGGTCGCCAAACTCCTGCTGCGCTTCTACGACCCGGAGCGCGGCGCCGTCCGGCTGGACGGCATCGACCTGCGCGACCTGGCACTGACCGACCTGCGCGAGCAGGTCGCCGTGCTGTGGCAGGAGACCCTGGTCATCCACGGCACCGTCCGGGAGAACATCGCCTACGGCCGCCCGGGCGCCACCGACGCCCAGATCACGGCTGCCGCCCGGGCCGCCGACGCCCACGAGTTCGTCAGTCGGCTGCCGGACGGCTACGACACGGTGGTGGGCCAGCGCGGGCGGCTGCTGTCCGGCGGCCAGCGCCAGCGGATCGCGATCGCCCGGGCGATGGTCCGGGACGCGCCCGTCCTGCTGCTCGACGAACCGACCACCGGTCTCGACCCCGAGTCGGGTCGGCGGATCCTGGAACCGCTGGGGCGGCTGATGAACGGCCGGACGACGATCATGATCTCGCACAACCTGCTGACCGTACGGAACGCCGACCGGATCGTCCTGCTGCGCGAAGGCCGCGTGGTGGCCTCCGGCAGCCACCGCCACCTGCTCGCCCACGACGACGACTACGCCCGGCTCGCCCGGGCCGCGACCCCGACGGAAGTCGCGCGGTGAGCTCCCGGGAGCCGATGACCGCCGGGGCGCCGATCGCCCCCGGCTACCAGGTGCTCGCCCACCTCTGCCGCACCGGCTGGCTGGACGTCTACGACGCCTGGAGCGAGGAGCGCGACTGCCGCTGCGTCGTCAAGGTGCTCCGGCCCGACCACCGCCGCGACCGCGAACTGCGCGAGCGCCTGCTCCGGGAGGGCCGCTGGCTGACCGCGTTCACCCACCCGCACCTGGTGCGCGGCTACGGCACCGGTGAACGCCCGCAGCCGTACGCGGTGCTGGAGACGCTCAGCGGCGAGACCCTCGCCCACCTGATCGACCGCAGCGCACGCCGCCCGGCCGCCACCGACCTCACGCTGCTCGGCCTGCACCTCTGCTCGGCGGTGCGCTACCTGCACGGCCGGCACCTGCTGCACCTCGACCTCAAGCCCGCCAACGTGGTGATCGACTGCCGCCGCGCCAAGGTGCTCGACCTCAGCATCGCCCGCCCGCCGGGCCCGGGCCGTCCGGGGGCCGGCACGGACGGCTACCTCGCCCCCGAGCAGCTCCTGGGCGGCGACCTCACGGCGGCCACCGACGTCTGGGGCATCGGGATCACCCTGTACGAGGCCGCCACCGGCGAACTCCCCTTCGACGGCGAGCCGTTGACCCCGGCGCCCCCGGTGTCCCGACGCCGCCGGCTGCCCCGCCCGCTCGCCGGGGCGGTCGACGCCTGCCTGCGGCTCGACCCGGCCGACCGGCCGTCACCGGCCCAACTGTCGGCGGCACTCGACGACTTGCTCCCGCAGGGCCGCCGCGCTGTCATGCCGCCGGAGGGGTAGTCGAAGGCGCGCGGCCAGGCCCTGTCCGGCCTACCGGGCCCGGGACCGCAGCTGCCGCAAGGTCCAGCCGGCGCCGGGCGGTTCGGACAGCGGACGGGTGTGGGCGGTGAAGAGCTCGGCCGCGCGGCGGTAGGAGAGCCGGGCGCGGCCGGTGTGGGGGCAGCGGTCGGCGGCGGGGGTGCCGGCCGGGGCGCGGCGGTCGGTGAGGAAGAGCGGGCCGCCGGCGCGGCCGGCGACCAGCAGCGGGAGCAGCCGGGCGGTGCCGGTGCCCCAGCGGAGCCCGGGGCGGTCGGAGCGGGGGCGGGTGCGGCGGCCGGGGAGGTCCAACTGGTCGGTGTCGAGGGCTAGGACGGACTCGATGGCGGCGCCGGACTCGTGCAGCAGGTGCCAGAGCGTCTGCTCGCGCAGCGGCGCCCGGCGGGCGAACAGGGCGCGCAGCTGCTCCTTGCCCAGCGGGCCGCCCCCGGCCCTGGCCCCGCCCCCGGTGCGGCTCCCGCCCTCCGCCGGTTCGGCGGGCAGCGGGCCGGGGCGCAGGGCGGTGCTCGGGTCGCCGTCGATCCAGCCCTGGGCGCGCCACCAGGCCACGGCCGCGCGCAGGGTGGAGAGCTCGCGGTTGAGCGTGCGCGGGTCGGTGGCGGCGGCGCGGCGGGCGACGGCGGTGTGCAGCCGCCCGGGGGCGTCCGGGTGGTCGAGCAGGGCGAGCGGCAGGACGGGCGGGCGGGCGCGCCGCCGTTCGGGGCCGGTGGGGGCGGGTCGGTCGGCGAGCGCCCAGGCCCAGGTGTGGAGGGCGATCCGGTAGATCCGCCGGGAGCCCTCGGAGAGTCCGGAGGCGGCCAGGTAGTGCTCGACGGCGAGGCCGTACTCGACCGGGGGGAGCTCCGTCACATCGGCCTTCTTCCGCAGTAAACGACTGTCTCGCATCACCGTCCAGGCTAGCGGCGATCCGCCGTAAACCACAGTTCAATGGCCACGAAAGGGCCGATTTACTGCGGCAGAACCGACCCCTCCCGACATTGAGGCGAAAAGGCTCAACTTTTCCCCGGAAACCCTTGAACCCGGCTCCCCGGCGCGCGCAGACTGACTGCCCATGGCAGTGGAAACCGAACGGACCCCGGCCCGCCCCCGGCGGCCGGGAGACCGGCTCGCCGTGCTGCGCGAGCGTGAATTCACCCGCTTCTTCGTCGGGTACACGACCTCCCTCCTCGGCTCCTCGATGGCTCCGGTCGCGGTCGCCTTCGCGGTGCTCGACGGCGGCGGCGCGGGTGGCGGCACCGGCGGCAGCGGCACCGACCTCGGCTGGGTGATGGCCGCCCGGATCCTCCCGGTGGTGCTGGTCCTGCCGGCCGGCGGGGTGATCGCCGACCGGCTGGGCAGCCGCCGGCTGATGCTGGGCACGGACGTCCTGCGCGGCCTCGTCCAGGCGCTGTTCGCCGCACTGCTGGCGGCCGGGCACGCTCCGGTCCCGGCGATGGTCGTGCTGGTGGCGGTGTGGGGGGTCGGCGAGGGGCTGTTCATGCCCGCGTTCGGCGCGATCGTGCCCGCTCTGGTGCGCCGCGAGGAGCTGCGGGCGGACGGCAACACCCTGCTGGGGCTGGCGCGTTCGGTGTCCACGGTGGCCGGGCCCGCCCTGGCCGGGCTGGTCACGGCGACCCAGGGCCCGGCCGCGGTGCTGCTGATCGACGCGCTGACGTACGGCGTCGGGGCCCTGGCGCTGGCCGGCCTCCGGCTGCCCGGGCGGGTGCCGGCGGGCGGCGGGGAGTCGATGCTGCGGGAACTGCGCTCCGGCTGGTCGGAGTTCACCGCGCGCCCGTGGCTGTGGATCACCACCGTGCAGATGGGCCTGTTCAACCTGCTGGTCTGGGCCCCGTTCCTGGTGCTCGGCCCGCTCACCGCGCAGCGGGAGCTGGGCGGCGCCCGGGCCTGGGGCCTGGTGATGGGCGTGTACGGGGCCGGTGCGGTGCTGGGCGGGCTGCTGATGCTCGGTCGCCGCCCGGGGCGTCCGCTCGCGGTGGCGACCGTGGCCGGTCTGGCCTGGGCGCTGCCGTCCGCGGCGCTGGCGGCGGGGGTGGCGCTGCCCTGGGTGGTCGCGGGGGCGCTGGTGGCGGGGGTCGGCTCGGCGGTCTGCGGGACGCTGTTCAGCACCACCACCCAGCGCTGGGTGCCGGCCGAGCTGCTGGGCCGGCTGACCTCCTTCGGGGCGCTGGGCGCCTTCGTCCTCGGCCCGCTGGGACTGGCGGCGGCCGGTCCGCTGGCGGACCGGTTCGGCGCCGGTGACGTGTTGTTGCTCGGGGCGGTCTGGCAAGTGGCCGCCGGGGCCGTAGTGTTGGGCCTACCGGCCGTACGGAATCGACGCTGGGAGGAGGGCCCGGGCAGCTGACCCACCCCTCGGACGGCTCCGGGGCGCACCCCCGGCCACCACCGGTGCGGCCCACCGCGCACCGTGACCGGCCGGCCCCGGAGTGCCGCCGGTCGCTCCGCCCACGCGTGCGTGCCTCCGCGGCGGGCGGGGTGGCCGGGTCGGTCGTACGGTGGAGGGGCGGGGGTCACGGAGGAGGTTGACCATGCCCGGTTCGCTCACCATCGGCCACCACCAGGCCGCGGCCGTCCTGGACCACACCGATGCCGAACGGCTGGCCACCGTACTGGCCGAACTGGCCTACCTGCTGGAGATCCCGGGACCGAACCGGATCAACGAGGCGCAGCTCGCCGTGCTGTGCGAGGGCCGGGCGCCGGACCGCGCCGAACTGTCGCACTGGGCGCGGGCGCTGTCCGCGGAGCTCAAGGGGCAGCACTGAGGCCGGGGCCGCTCCCTTCCGGCACCCCGAGCACGCACAACACCTCCGGCGCCCCGCCGCCCCGCCGTACGATGGCGAGCGGGGCGGACCAGCCCCTCGGACGCCGGTGCCCCCGCCGTCCGACCCGGTGGAGGGCGGGGGCCCGAGCGTGCCGCAGTCGTCGTTGTCCTGGCTGACCGTGCCCACCCCGCTGCCCAGCGGCCCGATGCACATCGCGGTGACGCCGCTGGGCGTGGCGGCGGCCGGTTACGGCGGGTGGGACGGCGAGGTGCCGCCGTGCACCGACCCGGCGAAGATCGCCGCCGTGACCGAGCGGATTGGCGCCTACCTGGCGGGCCGCACCCGCGAGTTGGGCCTGCCGATCGACTGGAGCCTCAGCTCCGGGCCGCACCGCGCCGTGCTGCGCACGCTCTGGGAGCAGGTGCCGTACGGGCAGACCGTCACCTACGGCGAACTGGCCGCCCGTAGCGGGGTGTTCGAGGACGTCACCGAGCCCGGCCTGGCCGCCCGGACGGTCGGGCAGATGATGGCCGCCAACCCGGTCCCGCTGCTGGTGCCCTGCCACCGGGTGGTGGCGGCGGACGGGATCGGCGGCTTCGGCGGCGGCCGGGTCGGGATCGACGTGAAGCGCTGGCTGCTCACCCTGGAGGGGGTGCTGGAGCCGACGCTGGACTGGAACGGCCCGCTCTAGGGTCGGTCGGCAAGCCCCTACGACCGCACCGGCACCCGCCGCGGCAGCACCGGCTGGATCCCCGACACCAGGGTGTACTCGATCCCCGCCACGTCCGGCGGCCCGCCGGCCTCGACCCGCTCCCCGAGCGCCAGCCGCACCGCGTCCCAGGCCAGGTTGAGCCCGCACAGCCCCAGTTGGTACAGCCCGGCGGCCGGGCGGGTGTTGACGTCGATGACCACCGGCCGCCCCTGCCACTCGCGGAACTGGACGTTGCACAGGTACGCCATCCCGCTCGCCGCGACCAGCCGCCGCACCGGCTCCAGGTAGCGCTCGTCGGTGGTGAAGCCCCGGCGGCGGCCGTCCTTGGTCCGTCCGACCACGGTGAGCGGGCGGCCGTCCCGGTCGGCCAGGCAGTCCACCGAGACCTCCGGCCCGTCCAGGTACGGCATCACCAGCAGGTCGAGCGGCTCGCCCCCGGCGGCGGGGGCGGCCAGTGCCGCGGCCACCTGGTCGACCTGCACCCGGTGGTCCCAGCCGGCCAGCCGGGCCGGGTCGTACGGTTTCCGGGTGAGGACCCGGAAGCCCGCGCCGCCCGCACCGGTGGTGGGCTTGAGGCAGGCGGTGTGCCCGTCGTCCTCGATCCGCTCGACGGCGGCCAGCAGTTCGTCCGGGGTGCGGACCCGCCACCAGGGCGGGGTGGGCAGTCCGGCGGCGGCGATCGCGGCGTAGCCGTCCGCCTTGCCGGCGAAGGCGGCGACCGCGGTGGCGGGCGGGCAGAGCAGGGTGGTGCCGAGGGCCTCGAACTCCGGTAGGGCCAGGGCGACGGCGAGTTGGTGCAGTCGGGGCAGGAAGACGTCGACGGAGTGCCGGGCGCAGTAGTCGAGCGCGTAGCGGACGTAGGCGTCGGTGGGCAGGTCGGCGGGTTCCGGGGTGCCGTGGTCGGCGGCGGCGAGCACGGGGGAGTCCGGGTCGGCGTGGGTCGCGTGGACGACCACCGGGCGTGCGCCGGTGCGCAGTTGCTCGATGAAGTGGACGTTCTCGGAGTAGGTGCGGTTCAGCCAGACCCGTACGGGTGAGTTCATGCGACGCCTCCCGGACCGTAGTTGACGAAGGGTCAGGGCACCCTAGCGGTCCGTTCGACGGCTTCGAACGGCAGGGTGGGCGCGGACCGGATCTGTCAAGGGGTGGCGCGGGCGGGGCGGTCGATGGGGGAAGATGGCGGGTAGGGGTTCCGGTAGTTTCGAATAAATAGTCGAACAAATATCGATCAGGTGATCTAGTCGTACTATTTGTTCGGTTATTCGGAACCACTCGAATGAGTGATTGCGGGACGCCCCCGAACGGGCCCACCATGAAGCTGCAACATGAATGCGCAAGGCGACACTTCATCGGGCATGCGAAGGGCCTCCCTTATGTCGACCGAAACCAATGCCGGTATTCCTGCGCCGGGCGCGCAGCCGGAGATCCGGCAGCAGCAGTCACTGAGCACGGCGGGCGCGCGGAACCTCGCCACCACGACCAAGTCCGCGCCCCAGATGCAGGGCATCAGCCCGCGCTGGCTGCTCAGGATGCTGCCCTGGGTGGAGGTCTCCGGCGGCACGTACCGGGTCAACCGCCGCCTGCGCCACAAGGTCGGCCGCGGCCGGGTGGGTTTCGTCAAGACCGGTTCCGAGGTGCGGATCGTCCCGCAGACGCTGGCCGAGGTGCCGGTGCTGCGCGGCTACCAGGACGACGCGGTGCTGGAGGAGCTGGCCGGCCGCTTCGTGCAGCGCCAGTTCGCCCCGGGCGACGTCCTGGTCACGGCCGGCACGCCGATCACCGAGGTCTTCCTGATCGCGCACGGCAAGCTGGACCGGCTCGGCACCGGCAAGTACGGCGAGGAGACGGTGGTCGGCACCCTCGCCGACGGCGACCACCTGGGCGACGAGGCGCTCCAGGAGGAGGACGGTGCCTGGCCGTACACCGTCCGCGCCGCCACCTCCGGCACGGTGATGGCGCTCGCCTGGCCGTCCTTCCAGGAGCTGCACGACCGCTCCGAGTCGCTCCAGCTGCAGATCATGGAGTACCTGAACGGCTTCCAGCAGGCCCAGAACAAGCACGGCGAGGCGGCGATCGGCCTCTCCGCCGGCCACCAGGGCGAGTACGACCTGCCCGGCGCCTTCGTGGACTACGAGCTCAAGCCGCGCGAGTACGAGCTGAGCGTCGCCCAGACCATCCTCAAGGTGCACAGCCGCGTCGCCGACCTCTACAACCAGCCGATGAACCAGACCGAGCACCAGCTCCGGCTGACCATCGAGGCGCTGCGCGAGCGCCAGGAGCACGAGCTCGTCAACAACCCGGAGTTCGGGCTGCTGGAGAACGCCGAGTACGACCAGCGGATCCAGACCCACTCCGGCCCGCCCACACCGGACGACATGGACGAGCTGCTCAGCCGCCGCCGCAGCACCAAGATGTTCCTGGCCCACCCCAAGGCCATCGCCGCCTTCGGCCGGGAGTGCAGCAAGCGCGGCCTCAACCCGGGCACCGTCGAGGTCGAGGGCAAGCACGTCAACGCCTGGCGCGGGGTGCCGATCTTCCCGTGCAACAAGATCCCGATCATCGGCGGGCACACCAGCTCGATCATCGCGATGCGCGTCGGCGACCACAACCAGGGTGTCGTCGGCCTGCACCAGACCGGAATTCCGGATGAATACCAGCCGGGCCTTTCGGTCCGGTTCATGGGAATCGACGAGAAGGCCATCATCTCCTACCTGGTGAGCGCCTACTATTCGGCCGCGATCCTGGTCCCGGACGCCGTCGGCGTGCTGGAGAACGTGGACGTCGCCCAGCGCTGACGACGGGCTCCCGGCTCGGCCTCCGAGCCCGAATCCGCGCCGCCCGGCCGGGGCACCAGCCACCGGCCGGGCGGCGCGCCGCGGTGTGCACGGCCACCGGCCCGCCGCCCCGGCGCAACCCGGCCGCCCGACGGGCCGGCCGTCCCACGACATACGGGGGAGGAACCCATGACGAGCTCCACGCTGGAGCGGGACCACAAAGAGGGCCACGAGGCCGCGGACATCCTCGCCCGCGCCCGCGGCCTGGTCGACCCGGTCCTGCGGGCCGCCGTCGACTCGCTGCCCGGCACGATGCGCAAGGTCGCCGGGTACCACTTCGGCTGGTGGGAGGCGGACGGCACGCCCTCCGAGTCCTCCTCCGGCAAGGCGATCCGCCCGGCGCTGGTCCTCGCCGCCGCCCAGGCCCTCGGCGGCACCCCCGGGACGGCCGCCGCCGCGGCCGCCGCCGTGGAGCTGGTCCACAACTTCACCCTGCTCCACGACGACGTCATCGACCGGGACGACACCCGCCGCCACCGGCCCACCGCCTGGCGGGTGTTCGGCACCACCGAGGCCATCCTGGCCGGCGACGCGATGCACTCCCTGGCGCTGCGCCTGGTCGCCGAGGACGCCCACCCGGCCGCCCGCGGCTCGATCCGCCGGCTCGCCGACTGCGTGGTCGAGCTCTGCGAGGGCCAGCAGATCGACTGCGCCTTCGAACAGCGCAACGACGTCTCGCTCGCCGAGTGCCTGGCGATGGCCGAGGCCAAGACCGGCGCCCTGCTCGGCGCCGCCTGCGCGATGGGCGCGCTGTACGGCGGCGGTTCCGAGGAGGCGGCCCGGGCGATGGACGGCTTCGGCCGCGAGATCGGCCTGGCCTTCCAGCTGATCGACGACCTGATCGGCATCTGGGGGGACCCGACGGTCACCGGCAAGCCGGTCGGCGCGGACCTGGTCGCCCGGAAGAAGTCGTTGCCGGTGGTCAAGGCGCTCGGCTCCCGCACCCCCGCCGGGGCCCGGCTCGGCGAGCTCTACGCGCTCGAACGCCCGCTCACCGCCGAGGAGTTGGCGCAGTGCGCGGCCGCCGTCGACGAGGCCGGCGGGCGCGGCTGGGCGCAGGGCGAGTCCTGCGAGCGGATGGCCGCGGCGATGGCACAGCTGGCCGTGGCCGTACCGGAGCCGGCCGCGGCGGACGAACTGCTGGCGCTGGCCGAACTGGTGACCCGCCGCAGCCACTGAGCGAGGCCCGCCGGGGCGGGGAGCGACCCCCGCCCCCGCCCTCGGGCTCCGCGCTCAGGCTCCGCGCGAGGCCCCCGCCCCCGGGCGCCTCACCCGTGTGCGGCCAACAGCCGCTGCTCCTTGGCCGGTTCGATCCCCTGGGTGAACGGCGCCCCCGGCACCAGCTTCCGCCCCTCGGCGTCGGTGTCCTCGGCCGGTCCCCGGGCGCGCAGCCACTCCCAGGTGTCCCGGGCGGTCTCCGCGAACGGGCGGCAGTGCAGCCCGGCCGCCTCGGCGCGGCTGCTGTCGACCTGCCAGATGTACCGCCAATCCGGCAGGTCCGGTGCCCAGAAGGGCAGTTCGAGCCAGGGGCCGACCTGGTCCGGCCCCTCGGCCAGCAGGGCGGCGTCCCCGACCGGGACCAGTTCGGTGCCGGGCGCGCCTGCGAGCTCCCGGCAGGTCTCCAGCCACTGCCCGAAGGTGAGCCGCCCGGGCGGCGCCGTGGTGAGGAACCGGCCGACCGTCCCGGCCGTCAGCAGGTCGAGCCCGAAGGCGGCGAAGTCCCGGACATCGATCACCTGGATGGTCCGCTCCGGATCGCCGGGCGCGAGCACGCGCCCGCCGCGGGCCATCCGCTCCAGCCACCAGGGCAGCCGGCCGCCCAGCTCGTACGGGCCGATCAGGAGTCCGCTGCTGAGCACCAGGGTGCGTTCGGCGCCGAAGCCCGCCAGCACCGCGCGCTCGCCGCCCGCCTTCAACTCGCGCCCGAAGGGCTGGTCGGGCGGGGTGTCGGCGGGGCAGGGGAGGAGCGGGGAGTCCTCGGTGATCACCTGGGTGCCCCAGTCGGCGTAGGCGTGCACCGAGGAGACGAAGGTGTAGTGGTCGGCCCGTCCGCGCAGCAGTCGGGCGGAGAGCGCGGCCTGGGCGGGCTGACGGGCGGAGGTGTCGACGACGGCATCCCAGCGGCGGCCCTCGACCAGTCGGGCGAGGTCCTCGGCACTGTCGCGGTCGCCCCGGACGGCCTCGACTCCGGGCAGGTCGGGGGCGCTGCGGCCGCGGTTGAAGGTGGTGACCTGGTGGCCGCGGGCGAGCGCCTCGGCGGCGTAGGCACGTCCGAGGAAGGACGAGCCCCCGAGCAGGAGGATCTTCATGCCACTCAGCCTGTCCCCGCCGGCCCGCCGCCACGCCCGGGTTAGCGCTGGGCAGAGCGCCGGACCGGATCCGCCCGCCGCGGGCGCCGCCCGACGTGCCACCCCCACCCACCCCCCTTAGCATCCCAGGTGTACCGATCTGCCCCGATCCATCCTGATCCACCCCTTGTCTGCCCTTGTCTGCCTGATCCGGCCTGGGAGAGCGACAGCATGGTCAACCCGGCACTCGTCGATCCGGCCACCATCCGCGCGACCGCGGCCGAGGCCTGGATCCGCGCCCACCCCCTCCTGCGGAACTACCGGGCCCTCTACACCCAGGCCCTGGACGACGCCGACCCGGGCTACGTCGGCGGCTTCGGCGTCTTCCGCCACACCACCCGGCCGGCCGGGCCCGCCGACACCGACGCCGTCACCCCCGACAACGACACCCTCCCGTCCCGCGCCTGGCTCGACCTGCGCGCCGAACCCTGGGTGCTCTCGGTGCCCGCCACGGACGACTACCGCGCCCTCGCGGTGCACGAACTCGACACCCTGCCCGCCGGGTTGATCGGCTCCCGGACCACCGGCCAGGGCGCCGGGGACTTCCTGGTGGCCGGCCCCGACTGGCAGGGCGAGGTCCCGCCCGGCATCACCGGTGTGATCCGCGCCGCCACCCGGCTGGTCGGCGTCGTCGGCCGCACCCGCCTGCCCGGGGACACCCCCGCCGACCTCACCGCACTACGGGCCGTCCAGGAGCAGTACCGGCTGCGCCCGCTGCACGCGTACGCGGGCACCCCGGCGCCCGCCCCGGCCCCCGAACCGGTCTGGCCGGTCTGGCGCGACGAGGTCCCGGAGGGCGTCGAGTTCCTCACCTTCCTCGACTTCCTGCTCGGCTTCTTCCCGCCGACCGACGCACTCCCGCCCGCCGAGACCGCGCTGCGCGGCCGCCTCACCGACCTCGGCGTCGACGGCCGCGGCGAGTTCGAGCCCGCCGCCCTCCCGCTGGAGGTGCGGGCCGAACTCGGCCGCGGGATCGCCGACGGCCGCGCCCGGCTGACCCGGGCGGTCGCCGAACTCCGCGACTCCGCAGGCCTGTTCGGCACCCGCGAGGAACTCGGCGGGGACTTCCTCCGGCTGGCCGTCGCCGCCGAGCTCGACCCGTACGGCCTGCCCACCGAGGAGGTCTGGTACGGCCGTTGGGCAGCGGACGGCGAGGGCCGCCGCCCGCCGAACGCCGCCGACCGCGACCACCTGATCCGCTTCGCCCCGGACGCCCTGCCACCCGCCCGCTTCTTCTGGTCGGTGACCGTCTACGCGCTCCCCGGGCACCGGCTGGTCGACAACACCCTGGACCGCTACTCGGTCGGCGGCGACACCCCCGGCCTGCTCCGCGACCCGGACGGCGGCCTGACCCTCTACCTCCAGCACAAGCGCCCCGCCAACGCCGACCACTCCGCCAACTGGCTGCCCGCCCCGGACGGCCCGTTCGCCGTGGTGCTCCGGATCCACGGCCCGGAGGCCGCCGTACTGGACGGCCGCTGGCAGCCCCCGCCGCTCACCCCGCGCTGACCCCGTGCCGACCCCGCGCTGACTCCGCCCCGCCCTGGCCCGCCCCGCCCCGGCGCCGACCCGACGAAGGACCCCGATGAACCTGCCCGAGCTGGAGGCCCTGGCCGCCGACGCCTACGTCTACGGCTACCCGCTCGTCGCCGGCCTCACCATGGTCGAGCGCTTCGCCAAGGGCGGCCTGGGCACCCTCCCGGCGGCGCCGTTCAACCACTTCAGCCACGCCACCCGGCTGGCCGGCCCCGGCGACCACTTCGTCTCGGTCAACAACGACACCATCTACTCGATCGCCCAACTGGACCTCTCCGAGGGCCCGCAGGTGCTGCACGTCCCGGACACCGCCGGCGCCTACTACGTGCTGCAGTTCATCGGGGCCTGGACGGACAACGTCGCCTACCTCGGCAGCCGCGCCACCGGCACCGCGGCGCAGACCTGGCTGGTCGTCCCGCCGGACTGGCACGGCACCGCGCCGGACCCGGCCCGGGTGATCGAACTGCCCACCACCGTCGGCACGATCGTCGGCCGGTTCGCCTGCGACGGCCCGGACGACCTGCCCCGGGTCAAGGCCCTCCAGGCCGCGCTCGCCCTGGAGCCGCTGGAGCCCGGCGGCCTGGTCGCCGGAGTCCCCGAGCCCGACCCGGACGTCCCCGAGCGGCTGGCCTTCTTCGAACGCCTGCGGGTGTGGATGCAGGCCTTCCCGCCGGCCACCCCCGACATCGAGTACCAGCGCCGCTTCGCCCCGCTCGGCCTGCTGGACGACGGCGCCTCCCCGTACCGCGCCGCCGCCGCCGAGTGGACCCTCGCACTCGCCAAGGGCCTGGCCGCCGGGCGGGAGCGGGTCGAGGACGCGACCCGCCCGCCCGAGGACCACCCGCTCGGCGAGTGGCGCTCGGCGCTCCACCTCTTCGACTACAACATCGACCACCTGGGCCCCGGCACCCTGGACGACCCCGAGTGGCGCATCCCCGACCGCCGCGCCGCCTACCTCAGCCGGGCCGCCGCCGCCCGGGCCGGCCTGTGGGGCAACCACGCCTACGAGGCCTCGTACGCGATGACCTACGACGACTCCGACGGCCGCCCGCTCACCGGCGCCAACAGCTACACCCTCCGCTTCGAGGAGCCCCCGCCGGCCGAGGCCTTCTGGTCCGTCACGATGTACTCGGTGCCGGACTACTACCTGGTGGAGAACCCGGAGGACCGCTACTCGATCGGCGACCGCACCCCCGGCCTGGTCTACGGCCCGGACGGCTCGCTGACCGTGACCCTCCAGCACGAACCGCCCGAGGACCCGACGGCCGCCGCCAACTGGCTCCCCACCCCGCTCGGCGAGTTCCGCCCGATCATCCGGCTCTACCGCCCGAAGCCGTCGGTCCTGGACGGCAGCTACCAGGTCCCCCCGATCCACCGCCACTGACGCCCCGCCCCCGCCTGCCCCCCGCTCCCGCCGCCCGGCCCACAGCACGCGGAGCGGGAAGTCGACCTGGCCGACTTCCCACTCCACGCGGTCTTGCGGCCGACCTCCCCGGGGTCCGTCTCCGAATTCCCGCCGGCGGGCCGATGCTCGGGCGCGCCTCCGGTGCACGCACCCCAACGCCGCCGCACCCGTGCCGCGTGGAGCAGGAAGTCGACCCGGCCGACTTCCCACTCCACGCGGCACCGCGGCCCGCCTGCCTAGGGCCTGTCCGGCGGATCTTGGCAGATCAGCGCGCGGCGTTGGGCGCCCG
>NZ_JBHYGR010000062.1:0-12115 GCF_042738155.1 Kitasatospora sp. NPDC059088
GCCGGACGGCCGGCCGGGTCCCCCACCCCGGCCGGGCGTCACCGCCTCACCGCCGCGCCGGCGGCCACCGCCCCACCGCCGCACCGGGGTTCAGGGCCGACCGAGCAGCCCCGTCAGGTGCTCCGGCGTGGCCGCCGGGCAGGCCTTGCGCACGAAGTCCCGCCGCAGCGCGTGGTACGGCTCGCCCGCCCGGTAGAAGTTGCCGTGCATCCGGCGCAGTTCCTCCGCCCGGTACGCGGCCAGCGGCTTCGCCTCCTCGTCCTCGGCGCGGCGGCGCTTCTTGTCCACCAGCCGCCCGGTGAGCTCCGGCGAGCCGGCCAGCCGGGCGGCCTCCCGGGCCGTCCAGCGGCGGAACTCCGCCGCGTCCCCGCCGGCCGTGCGGTCCACCAGGCCGATCCGGCGGGCGTGCGCGGCCCCGACCGGCAGCGCCTCGGTGGTGAGCCGCTCGGCCTGCTCGGCGCCGACCCGGGCGGGCAGGGTGTACGTCCAGTACTCGGAGCCGTACAGGCCCATCAGCCGGTAGTGCGGGTTGAGCACCGCCGACTCCCGGCACCACACCTCGTCGGCGGCCAGGGCCAGCATCAGTCCGCCGGCCGCCGCGTTGCCGGCCAGCGCGGCGACGGTCAGCTTGTCGTCGGTGGTCAGGACCGCCTCGACCAGGTCGTCCATCGCGTTGATGTTCTCCCAGGACTCCAGCGCCGGGAAGGCCGAGCCCTCGATGACGTTGAGGTGGATCCCGTTGGAGTAGAAGTCCCGGGGCGCGCCCAGCACCAGCACCGAGGTGGGCCGGTCGGCGGCCGCGCGGTAGGCGGCCAGCAGCCGGCGGCACTGCTCGGTGCCCATCGCCCCGCCGGCGTAGGCGAATTCGAGGAAGCCGACCTCGCCGTCCTCGTGGTAGCGCAGCTCCGACCAGGTGTCCCGGCGGGCGGCCTGCTCCGGGGTCACCGGCACCTCGCGGACCCGGTGCAGCTCGTCGGCGAGCACCGTGGCGGCGGGCAGCTTGAAGGTGACCGGCCCGCCCGGGGTGCGGCGCGGGCGCAGTTGGGGGATCCAGACCGCGCCGTCCACGGTGGCCCGGCAGATCGCGCCATCCCGGGTGGCGAGCACGGCGCCGGGCTCGGGGCCGCGCAGTTCGTCCTCGGGGTGGCCGCCGTGCAGGAAGAACTCCCGCCCGTACAGCTCGTCCAGCACGCCGGGCTGGGAGTCGGCGGCGCGCAGCTTGCGCAGCACGGTGGCGGTGTCGTCCTGCTGCCAGTCGATCCGGCGCGCCTCCTGGCGCAGCAGGGGCCGCAGTTCGCCGCGTACGTCGGGGCGGGCGTAGTCGAGCGGTTCGGGGGTGAACAGCCCGCCCTCGTACCGCTGGACGGCCAGCAGGACGGCCTCGACGGCGGCGTCCGCGACCTCGCCCCGGTACAGCTCGCTCTTGCCGCGGTCGGGGACGGGGAACTCGACGCAGGCCCAGATGTCGCCGGCGTCCATCTCCTCGACGGCCTGCAGCACGGTGACGCCCCAGTGCCGGGCGGACTCGGTGATCGCCCAGTCGAGCGAGGAGGGGCCGCGGTCGCCCTTCGGGCCCGGGTGCACGATCAGGACCGTCCGGGTGGACCAGATGTCCGCCGGGACGGCCTTGGTGAGCATCGGGCAGACGATCAGCTCCGGGTCGACCCGGGCCACCGCCTCTCGCATCTGCTCGTCGCCGAGGGCGAGTTGGACGGCGACCTGGTGGCCGCGCTCGCGCAGCTCGGTGTGGACGCGCTGGGTCAGGCTGTTGAACGCGGTGGCGATCAGGAGAATGCGCACAGGGGGCCTCCGGGCAGGGACTGCGGGTCGCGCGGAGGCGATGAAACCACGGCATGGACACGTAATGGTCACGTTCCGTGCCTCGGCGCCCCACTCTCACCCTCCCCGCACACCTGTGCCCCCGGCGTGGCCCCGCTTCGCCGGATCTCCCCAGCCCCTCCCCGGAGTTGGACTGGCGCGCCGTCCGGCCGGAGCTACCGGGGGAAGGCCCGGCGGGCCCGCCAGGTGGTGTGCTCGCGGGAGACGGCGTCCTCGGCCTCGGCGGCCAGCCGGGCCCAGCGCTCCTCGGCGTCCGGCGTCTTGAGGTCGAGGTCGGAGAGCTGGTTGCCGACGTTCTCCAGCTCGCGCGCGGCCAGTTGGTAGGCGGCGGCCAGCGGGCGCAGCTGCTTGAGCTGGGTCCAGGCGATGATCGCGGCGGCCGCGGCCGAGCTGGCCCCGAAGATGTGCACCTCCAGGGCGCCGGTGGCCTGGGCGATCGCCGCGGCGGCACCGATGATGATCAGCGTCGCGATGCCGAGCCCCCAGGAGACCGCCTGGGACTCGCAGGACTCGGCCCGGGAGCGGTACCAGGTCCGCTGGCTCTCGACCCGGGTGCGCAGGTAGAGGGTGCGCCGGGCGGTGAGGCTGCCGGCCCGGGAGCGGCGCATCTCCTCGGTGATCTCCGGGACGCTGCCGGGCGGCACGATCTCCGGGTCCTCGAAGGCCCGCAGCACGTCCTCGACCTGGAGCAGGTAGCCGCGGTCGGCGTCCGGCGAGTCGGCCTCGCCGCCGAACGGCCGGGCCCGCACGCTGTACTTCCAGGCGAGCGTCTTGACCGACTCGGCCGCCGCCCGCGCCTCGTACCACCGGCCCTGCGGGTTGCCGCGGCGCAGCCGGGACCAGAAGTAGCCGGCGATCAGGAAGGCGGCCACCGAGAACAGTGGCTTGATATCGCCGTCGCCCTTGTGGTCCGGGCCCGGGAGCGAGCCGATCAGCGCGGCGACCACCAGCATGGCGATCAGTCCACGGTGCCAGCGGAGCGTCTCGCGCTGTCCGTCCAGCGAGGCCTTGTCCGCCCGCCAGAACAGTTCCGGCAGCAGTCGCGCCTCGACGCCCCCGGGCGGATCCTGTTGCACCATCGGTCGAGTCCCCTCCCCGTCTCCGTCCAGCCAGTATTCCCGCCGCCAACTGCCCTACACGGTCGCCTTTTTGACACCTTCCGACCGCCGGTGATTGCCACCCCCGGCCGGTAACCGGTAGAACCGGTTACATGCCGCTGCACTGGAAGCTCGTCATCGACTGCACCGACCCGCACCGCCAGGCCGCCTTCTGGGGCGCCGCCCTCGACTACACCGTCGAGGACCACACCGCCCTGATCGCCCGCCTGCTGGAGGCCGGCGCGATCACCCCGGACGCCCTCACCGAGGCCGACGGCCGCCCCGCCTGGCGCACCCTCGCCGCCGTCCGCCACCCGGACGACCCGTACGACCCCGCCTCGGACACCGGCCTCGGCCGCCGGATCCTGTTCCAGGCCGTCCCGGAGCCCAAGGAGGGCAAGAACCGCCTCCACCTCGACGTCCACCCCGGCCCGGGCGAACGCGCGGCCACCGTCACCCGCCTCGAAGCCCTCGGCGCCGCCGTCCTGCACGAGGTCGCCGAGCCCGGCGGCGCCTGGACGGTCATGCACGATCCGGAGGGCAACGAGTTCTGCGTGCACTGAGAAAGCCGTAGGGCCCTCCCCGCACGTGGCGGGGAGGGCCCTACGGGCCGGGCGGCCGTCAGAGCAGGCCGAAGGCCGGCATCAGGTAGTAGAAGGCGAAGACCGCCGCCACCGCGTAGAGCGGCACCGGGACGCTGCGGCCGCGGCCGGCGGCCAGGCGCAGCACGCAGAAGGCGATGAAGCCGAAGCCGATGCCGTTGGTGATGGAGTAGGTGAACGGCATCATCACGATGGTCAGGAAGGCCGGGATCGCGATGGTGTAGTCCGCCCAGTCGATCTCCTTGATCGAGTTGGCCAGGATCAGGAAGCCGACCGTGACCAGGGCCGGGGTGGCGGCCTGGGCGGGGACCATGGTGGCGAGCGGGGTGAGGAACAGCGCCACCACGAAGAGCAGGCCGGTGACGATCGAGGCGAAGCCGGTGCGGGCGCCCTCGCCGACGCCGGCCGTGGACTCGACGAAGCAGGTGTTGGCGGAGGCGGAGGTGGCGCCGCCGGCCGCGGTGGCGATGCCGTCGACCATCAGGATCTTGTTGATGCCCGGCAGGTCGCCCTTCTCGTCCAGCAGGTGGGCCTCGTCGGCGACGCCGAGGATGGTGCCCATCGCGTCGAAGAAGCAGGACATCAGCACGGTGAAGACGAACAGCACGCCGGTGAGCACGCCGACCTTCTCGAACCCGCCGAACAGGCTGACCTTGCCCACCAGCCCGAAGTCGGGGGCGGCCACCGGGTTGCCGGGCCAGGTGGGGACGGTGAGGCCCCACTTGAGCGCCGGCACGTCGGCGACCTTGTCGAGCACCAGGGCGAGCACGGTGGAGGCCGCGATGCTGATCAGGATGGCGCCGGGCACCTTGCGGATGACCAGGACCAGGGTCAGCAGCAGGCCGAAGACGAAGACCAGCACGGGGAAGCCGAGCAGGTGGCCGTTGCCGCCGAGCTGCAGCGGGACGGTGGTGTGGGCGGCGTCCGGGATGCGGCTGACGAAGCCGGAGTCGACCAGGCCGACCAGGCTGATGAACAGGCCGATGCCGATCGCGATGGCCTTGCGCAGGCCGAGCGGCACGGCGTTCATGACCCGCTCGCGCAGGCCGGTGGCGACCAGCAGCATGATCGCGAAGCCGGCCAGCACCACCATGCCCATGGCGTCCGGCCAGGTCATCCTGGGCGCGAGCTGGAGCGCCACGATGGTGTTGACGCCGAGTCCGGCGGCCAGGCCGATCGGCACGTTGCCGATCACGCCCATCAGCAGGGTGGTGAGACCCGCGGTGAGGGCGGTGGCGGTGACCAGCTGGGCGCTGTCCAGGTGGGCCCCGGTCATGTCCGTGGCGCTGGCCAGGATGATCGGGTTCAGCACCAGGATGTACGCCATGGTGAAGAAGGTGGCGACACCGCCGCGGATCTCGCGCGGCAGGCTGGAGCCGCGCTCGCTGATCTTGAAGTAGCGGTCCAGGGCGCTGGTGGGGGGCGCGGGTTCCGCGGGTTCGGGCGACTCGGTGGTCGGCTGGACCACAGGCATGCGTGCGTCCTCTGTGGGGGAGCTGAGGAGGGGGGGAACGCCCGTGGCGACGGCGGCCGGGCGTGGACCCTCAAGTATGGTTTCCCGGTCGCACACGCGCTATCTTCGCGCGTAGAGCCCGCCCCTGGCCGACCTGGCGCCCCGCCGCACCCCTCGGAGCCCCCACCGCCCCGGGAGCCCCCGCGCACCGTACGCTAGGCCCCATGCCCAAGACGCCGCTGCACCCCTCGCCCCCTCCGCTGGAGGCCAATGACGTCGCCATCGTCGGCGCGGGCACGGTGCTGTGGTTCGTCGCCTTCGTCGCCCTGCTCCCCTTCCAGGGCACCCTCTCCGACCACGGCCACGGCACCTGGCCGTGGATCTGCCTCTCCGGCGGCCTGCTCGGCCTGATCGGCCTCTGGTACTGCCGCGCCCGCCGGGACGCGATCGCCCGCAGCCGCGCCGCCGAGGCCGCCGCACCGCAGGCGGACGGCGGCGCCGGTGGCAGCACCGGGGACGGCACCGGCCCTGCCACCCAGTCGGACTGAATAGTCCTTTAGTAGCACGCACCGGACATAAGGCGCCCGTAGAGTCGGTGCCATGACGCAGCCTGCCCAGCCCGCGGAAGAGCAGCAGCCGACCGGCGGAGACCATCCCGACGGAGCGCACCCGCTCGGGCTGCTGCCCGGCCGGCGCGGCGGCCTGACGGCCGCCGAGGTGGCCGAACGGGTGGCGAAAGGGCAGGTCAACGACGTCCCGGTACGGTCCAGCCGGTCGACCGAGGAGATCGTCCGGGCCAACGTCTTCACCCGCTTCAACGCCATCATCGGCATCATGTTCGGGATCATCCTGGTCGTCGGACCGATCCAGGACGGCCTGTTCGGGCTGGTCATCGTCGCCAACACGGCGATCGGCATCTTCCAGGAGCTGCGCGCCAAGAAGACCCTGGACAGCCTGGCCCTGATCGGCGAGGCCAGACCGCAGGTCCGCCGGGACGGCGCCGTCCAGCAGATCACCGTCTCCGGGATCGTCCTGGACGACACCGTGCTGCTCGGCATCGGCGACAAGGTGATCGTCGACGGCGAGGTGACCGAGGCGGACGGCCTGGAGATCGACGAGTCGCTGCTCACCGGCGAGCCCGACCCCGTCCTCAAGCAGCCCGGCGACCAGGTGATGTCCGGCAGCTTCGTGGTGGCCGGCGCGGGCGCGTTCACCGCCACCAGGGTCGGCCGGGAGGCCTACGCGGCCCAGCTGGCCGAGGAGGCCAGCAAGTTCACCCTGGTGAAGTCGGAGCTGCGCAGCGGCATCAACAGCATCCTGCGGTTCATCACCTACCTGCTGATCCCCACCGCGATCGGTCTGATCATCAGCCAGCTGGCCGTGGAGGGCCGCGACTGGCGCGAGGCGGTGCGCCGGATGGTGGCGGGCATCGTGCCGATGGTCCCCGAGGGCCTGGTGCTGCTGACCTCGGTGGCCTTCGCGATCGGCGTGATCCGGCTGGGCCGCCAGCAGTGCCTGGTCCAGGAGCTCCCGGCGATCGAGGGCCTGGCCCGGGTGGACACCGTCTGCCTGGACAAGACCGGCACCCTCACCGAGGGCGGCATGGACGTCGTCGACCTGCGGCTGATCGCCGACGGCGGCTCCGCCCCGCCCGAGCGGGACACCGTCCAGCACGCGCTCGCCGTGATGGCCGGGGCCGACGCGCGCCCCAACCCGTCCATGCAGGCCGTGATCGACGCGTACGGGCGCGGCGACGGCGCCGGCCCGGGCGGCCACGGCTGGCGGGTGATCGAGGCGATGCCCTTCTCCTCGGCCCGCAAGTGGAGCGGCGTGCAGCTGCTGGAGCCCCAGGGCGGCGAGGCCAGCTGGCTGCTCGGCGCCCCGGACGTGCTGCTGCCCGCCGGGCACCCGGCGCTCGCCGAGGTGGACGAGCTGGGCGCCAAGGGCCTGCGGGTGCTGCTGCTGGGCCGCACGCCCGTCCCGCTGGACTCCCCCGACCCGGCCGCCGGGCTCACCCCGCTGGCCCTGGTGGTGCTCCAGCAGCGGCTGCGCGCGGACGCCGCCGAGACCCTGCGCTACTTCGAGGGCCAGAACGTCCGGGCCAAGGTGATCTCCGGCGACGCGGCGGTCTCGGTCGGCGCGGTGGCCGGCCACCTCGGGCTGCCCGGCGCGGACCGCCCGGTGGACGCCCGCACCCTGCCGAAGGACCCGGAGCAGCTCGCCGAGACCGCCGACCGGACCAGCGTCTTCGGCCGGGTCACCCCGCAGCAGAAGCGCGAGCTGGTCGGGGCGCTGCAGTCCCGCGGCCACACCGTGGCGATGACCGGCGACGGCGTCAACGACGTGCTGGCGCTCAAGGACGCCGACATCGGCGTGGCGATGGGCACCGGCTCGGACGCCACCAAGGCGGTCGCCCAGATCGTGCTGCTGAACGACTCCTTCGCGACCCTGCCCTCGGTGGTCGCCGAGGGCCGCCGGGTGATCGGCAACATCGAGCGGGTCGCGGGCCTGTTCCTGGTGAAGACGGTCTACTCGGTGCTGCTGGCGCTGCTGGTGATCTTCACCCACTCGCCGTACCCGTTCCTGCCCCGGCACTCCACCGTGCTGTCCACCCTCACCATCGGCGTGCCGGCCTTCTTCCTCGCCCTCGCCCCCAACAACGAGCGGGCCCGCACCGGCTTCGTGAAGCGGGTGCTGCGGCTGGCGATCCCGGGCGGCGCGATCGCCGGCACCGGCACCTTCGTCGCCTACGCGCTGGCCCGCTCCGACCACGCCACCGACCTCAGGGCCGACACCAGCGTGGCCACCCTGACGCTCTTCCTGATCGCCATCTGGGTGCTCGCCATCGTCGCCCGCCCGTACAACTGGTGGCGCCTGCTGCTGATCGGCACCATGGGCCTCGCCTTCGCGCTGGTGCTGCTGGTGCCGTTCCTGTCGAACTTCTTCGAGCTCTCCCTGGTCGGGCAGCGCGACCCGTGGACGGGCGTGGCCATCGCGGTGGTCTGCGGCATCGTCCTGGAGTGCGCCTGGGCCTGGATGAAGCGCCGCGGCATGGAGTGACCGGCCCGCCCCGCCCCCGTCGGCACCCTTAGCATTTCCCCGAGAGGGGGTGCCCGATGGCACGCAGGGGCGGGGATCTGGAGGCGTTCATCGCCTTCCTGGGCGGGCTGCTGGCCGCCGGGCTGGCGGCGCTGGCGATGGCGGGCGTCGGCCTGACGGTCCGGCCGACGCCCGCGGTGAAGACGGCGGCGGTGGTGACGCTCGGCGCGGTCTGGCTGACCGTCACCACCACCGTCTACCTGCGGCTCAGGCCGCGCGACCGCTGAACTCAGCCCTCGAAGTCCCGGGCCGCGGACAGCTCGTACGCCCGGTCCGGCTCGCTGAGCGCGGCCAGCACCTCGAAGCGCCGGTGCCACTGGCCGACCGACCAGGCGAGCCCGGCCGCCAGGCCCTCCGGGGTGGCGGCGTGCAGCAGCCCGGGCACCGGCGGGACCTCGAACTCGTCGTCCTCGTCGCCGGCTTCGGCCAGCTCCGGGTCGTACGGCGGCTCCGGGGCGTCCGCCGCGTGGTCCCAGCGCCAGTCGACGGAGGCCTCGCCGCCGTCCGGGCCGACCACCAGCAGCTCCTCGTGCTCCTCGTAGGCGACCGGGCAGCCGGGCAGCAGCTCCCGCACCACGGCGGGGACCCGGTGCAGCACGCCCTCGGAGAGCACCCGCCCGCCGGCCACCTCGCTGGCCAGCGACACGTGCAGCCGCTCGGCGAGGTCCGCGGCGAGCGCCGGGGCGACCGGCAGCAGCGGGTACGGGTGCAGGAGTTGGACCAGGTCGGGGGCGTCCGCGACGACCGCCTCGGTGGCGTCCACCACCACCGTGTGGTCCGGGCGGCGCCCGGTGGCCGGGTCCAGCGGCGGCAACGCCCGTACCACGTCGAGCGGTTCGATCCGGTCCCGGTCGACCCGGGCCAACGCGCTGTGGATGCCGTGCAGTTGGCGGTGGCCGACCTCGGCGGCCGGGTCGGTGAGCCGGTCCAGCGCCTCGTCCGGGCCGTGCGGCTCGGCGAGCAGCGCGGCCAGCGTGGTGCGCACCCCGAGCGCGTGCAGGAACTGGTCGTCCAGGGTGGTGCGGGCCTCGTCGTACAGGCCGCGCAGCAGCGGGTCGGCCCCGGCGGCGCGCAGCCCGGCGGGCTCGCGGCCGCCCAGCACCGGGTGGTCGCGCAGCCACCACGCGGTGTACGGCGGGAGGTCGGCGTAGCTGCCGTCGGGCAGCAGGGTGCGCACCGGGTTGACCACGGCCTCCCGGTACGGCGGGCGGGCGAGCGCGGCGAGCGCCTCGGGCCAGGCGTCGTCGTCCACCAGGTCGAGGTCGCGCACGGCCAGCAGTTCGGCGGCCACCGGCGGGACCCCGAGCACCTCGTCGGCGTTCAGCGCCTCCAGGGCGTCCTCGGCCCACTCGGCGAGCCCGTCGGGGGCCTCGTCCAGCAGCCCGGTGGGGTGCCCGCCGGCCGCCCGGTCGGCGGGCGCGGTCGGGTCGAGCCGCTCCAGGTCGTCCGGGTCGAGCACCACGTCCTCGGCGCGCACCAGCACGAAGTCGGCCAGCACGCCGACGGCGGCCAGCACCTCGGGGCCCCAGCGCTCCAGCAGCTCGTCGTCCACCCAGCCGGCGTCCTCCTCGCGGGCGAGCGCGGCGAACGGGCTGTCGGGCAGCACCAGTTCGCCCGCCCGGGCGGGCTCGCCCTCGTCGTCCAGCAGCGCCAGCCGGGCCAGCCAGGGGTGCTCGCCGACGGCCGGGGCGGCGGCCTTCACCAGGGCCAGGACGGCGTCGGCCAGCTCCAGCGCGGCGTCCAGGTCGTCGTCGGCCAGCTCGTAGGAACGGGCGACGGCGGCCCGCACCTCGGGGGTGTCCAGCACCCCGGCCGGGGTGGCGGTGCCGGCGCCCAGCTTGGCCAGCAGCGGGTGGGCGGCCTCGGGGTGGGCCAGCCGCAGGTCGAGCGCGGCGAGTGCCCCGGCCAGCGACTCGGGGTAGCCGGGGAAGGCCGCCCAGTCGGCGTCCTCGGAGGGCAGCAGGACCCGCCGGGGCCCGGTGACGGTCCGTCCGTCGGCGAGCGGCACGGGCAGCGCGCCGAGCGCCTCCGGGTCGGCCGCGCCGAGCGCCGCGTACAGGTTGCGCCACCAGGCCGGGTCGCGGTCCAGCCCGCCGAGCTGGTCGACCACGTCGGCCAGCGGCACCCGGCGCACGTTCAGCACCCGCAGCTCGGTGCGGCGCTCCAGTCCGGCCGGCAGCAGGCCGGGGAAGATCGGCGCCAGCGCCTCCACCACCGAGCCGTCCGCGCCCTCCAGCAGCGTGGCGTCGCGCGGCCGCAGCGCGGGCGTGCCCTCCTCGACGCCGCCGGGGTGCGGCAGGAACGGCGTGCCGGGCAGCCGGGAGAGCACCGCCGCGCGCAGCGCGTTGTCCAGCGCGCCCTGCCCGAGCGGCCCGGGGACGAGGCCGAGCGAGCCGAGGTCGGCGCCGCGGGCGCGCAGCAGGTCGGTGTAGCTGTCGGCGGCGCGCTCGGTGAGGAAGTCGGTGAGCGCGCCGGGGGCGATGTGCCGGCGGGTGGAGTCCAGCGGGTAGGAGGCGATCAGCAGCGCGGGCAGGCCGATCGGCTCGTCGCTGGGGGTGGGCGCGTGCAGCACCGGCGCGATGGCGGGCCGCTGCGGAGTGCCGTCCTCCTCGACCGGGACGGCCCAGGTCACCGTCCAGTACGGGCGGGCGCGCTCCTCGGTGGGCCGGTCGGTGAGCAGTTCGGCGGCCAGCCGGCCGGTGGCGCCGGCGGTCTGCCAGAGGGTGCGCCGCAGCCGGCCGCCCCCGTCGTCGGTGACGGTCACCTCGGTGACGCCGTCCGGGCGGGGCTCGGCGGCGCTGCGGGTGAGCGTGCGGGTGCCCTCCGGGGTCTCCACCACGACCTCGGACAGGCCGGGCAGGGTGAGCAGCAGGGCGTCGTCGACGGCGGTCAGCAGACGGCGGGTCAGGTCTTCGGCGGCGGCGTCGCGCAGCGGCAGCACCACCACGGTGTCGTAGCCGTCCGGGGCCGGGCCCTCGGCGGCGAAGGGCAGCCGCAGCAGCGGCACGTGGCCGTCCCGGCGGCGCAGTTCGTCGGCCAGCGCGGGCTGCGCCTCGGCGAGCGAGCGGGCCTCGCCCAGCGACCAGCGCACCCCGCCGGCAGCACCGAGCACGGCGGGCTCGTCGGTGACGGCGAGGACGGCGGCGAAGCCGACCCCGAACCGGCCGACGGCGGGCTCCTCGCCGCGCTTGGAGGAGGCGCGCAGGGTGGACAGCGACTCGACGGCCGCCGCGTCCAGCGGGGCGCCGGTGTTGGCGGCGGCGAGCACGCCGTCGGCCAGGGTCAGCCGCAGCCGCCCGGGGCCGCGCCCGGCCCGGACCGCGGCGTCGGCCGCGTTCTGCGCCAACTCGACCACCAGGCGGTCGCGGTAGCCGCCGAGCGCCAGCTCCTCCTCGGCGTTGGCGTCCTCCCGGAACCGGGCCGGGGAGGCGGCCCAGGCGTCCAGCACCCGCCGGCGCAGCGCGGCGCTCCCGAACGGGTCCGCGAGGTGCTCGTCCGTGCCGCTGCCGATGATCCGAGGTTCCACGGGACCTGCCACCTTCCGCCGCCCTGTACGTCGTAGGGCATTCTTCCCTGCCCCACCGACTGCTCCCGACCACCGCCCGGTCCGGGGGCGGCGCGGGGCCCGGCCGGGCGCGGGAATCCGCAGGCGGGGGCCGGTCGGCGGCGGACCGTCCGGCCGCACGGTCCGCCACTCCCGTCCCAGGGGGACCAGGAGCACCACGGGAGCCGGCGGAGGGCGGAGCGGGCCGGCGAAAGCGGAGAAAGGCCGAGGGGACCGGAGGGAGGCCGAGGGGGTCGGAGGGGGCGGAACCGCCGGGCCGGCACCCCACTGCCGGGGCCCGACGGCCCGCCCTGCTGCCGCCCGTGGGCTGGGGGGAGTCCCCACGGACGGCAGGCGGGCGGGGCCCCGCCACCGGCGGGCGCCCCTACCGGCAACAACGTGCGGCGGGGGGCGGCCCCCGCCCGCGCGGCGGCGGGGGCCGGCGCGCGCGCGCGCGGGGGCGCGCGCGCGCCCCGCCGCG
>NZ_JBHYGR010000062.1:12125-31778 GCF_042738155.1 Kitasatospora sp. NPDC059088
CCCCACCGGTTCAGTGGGACGGGCCGCGGACGGGGAACGTCAGGAGTGGCCGAGCTCCTCGGCCGGGGCGTCCGGCTCGACCGAGCCGGAGGTCCGGTCCGGGTGGAGCTGCAGCGGCTCGACCACCAGCTCGTCCAGGATCAGCTCGGACGGCGCCGGCGGGGCCGGAATGACGGCCGCCTCGGAGTGCCCGCCGCAGCCGTACGCGAAGGAGACGATCTGGCCGTCGGCCGGGCCGAACTCGTTGCCGCACACGCCGAAGGCCTGTCCGAGCGAGCCGCCGATCGTGATCAGGAAGCCGCAGCTGCCGCACGCCGCCGGGGCGGCCTGCGCCATCGGGGTCTGCGAGCCGTGGGCCTTCTCCCAGCGGTCGGCGGCCAGGTGCAGGCCGAGCCGGGAGAGGACCCTGCTGCGGCCCAGGCCGAGCTCCTCGGCGACGGCGTTGATCCGGGCGCGGGCCGGCGCGGGCTGGACGTGCGGGTCGCTGAGGACCACGTCCTCCTCCGCGGCCAGGGCGACGGCGGAGTTCGGCGCGGGCTCGTCCTCGCCGGTCCAGCCCGGCTCCAGCCGGGCGTCGTCGGCGCCGGTGGGCAGCAGGTCGCCGGGGCCCATGTCGCCCGGGCGCAGCCGCTCGCTCCACGGCACCCACTCCGGCGCGAGCACCGCGTCGGGGCCGGGCAGCAGCACGACCTCGTCCACGGTCACGTTCTTCGCGCGCGGGGCCCGGGCGACGGTGACCGCCCAGTGCCAGCCGCGGTAGGCCGCGTCCAGGCACTCGAAGCTGTGGGTGACGACGCGGTCGGCGTCCGCCTGCGCACCGAGGTGCGGGCCGACGGCCTCGGGCCCGACGGCCTCCTCGGCAGCCTGGCGGGCGAGTTCGACGGCGTCGGCACAGAGCCGGTCGGGGGTACGGCTTCGCATCGCAGCACTCACGGCGTCGATTCTCTCCCAGTTCTTCTGTCGCCCACGGCGTGTTGCCTTCTCCGTCGCGGCTCGGTAGTCCCGCGTCCATTCTGCGCGACCTGGGGCCGCCACGGGTACCGACCGCGCCGCCCGTCCGGCCTGCCGGCGCCCCGGCGCCCACGCGGGCGGACCTTGGGGCAGGCTACCCGCCGGTCGGCGCCCCGGCACAGTCCGGGGCGGAGCCGAGCCTTCCGGAGGCCGCGCCGAGCGGAGCCGAATCCCGCGTCACCCCGGCGAATCTGGGGCAGGATGGGCTTGTGGCGGACGAAAACCCGTCGCAGCACGCACTGCGCCCCTCGCAGGCCGGCAGCCCCGACGAGACGCAGGCCGCGCCGCGACAACAGTCTCCCCTCCCCGATGCGGGCGAACCGCGGCCGGTGGCGGGCGGCGGGCCGTCCGCAGCCGACCGGGTCGACCTGGAGAAGCCCGACCGCCCCGTCACGGAAGCCGTCACAGGAGCCGTCACGGAAGCCGTCACGGGCGCCGACGAGGAAACCGTCACGGAAGCGGTCGCGGGAGCCGCCGAGGAAGCCGACGAGGACGCCCCCGAGCCCCACCGCCCCTTCCTGGTCCGCACCGCCTCCGCCGCCGGCCTGCGCACCGGCAAGCTGGTGCACGGCACCGGCCGCCGGATCCGCCGGGCCACCTCGGCCGAGGGCGCGGGCGAGTCCGGCCTGGCGAAGCTGATCGAGCTGCACGCGCTGAACTCCTTCGGCGACATGCTGATCACCATCGCGCTGGCCTCCACCATCTTCTTCTCCGTCCCCACCGGCGAGGCCCGCGGCCGGGTCGCGCTCTACCTGCTGATCACGATGGCCCCGTTCGCCCTGCTCGCCCCGGTGATCGGCCCGCTGCTGGACCGGCTGCCGCACGGCCGCCGGGCCGCCATGGCGATGTCGATGCTGGCCCGGGCCGTACTGGCCTGGACGATGGCCGGGGTGATCTCCGGCGGCGGCATCGCGCTCTACCCGGAGGCACTGGGCGTGCTGGTGGCGTCCAAGGCGTACGGGGTGGTGCGCAGCGTGGTGGTGCCCCGGCTGCTGCCGAGCCGGCTGTCGCTGGTGAAGGCGAACTCCCGGGTCACCCTGGCCGGGCTGCTGGCCACCGGGGTGGCGGCCGCGGTGGGCGGGCTGCTGCACCTGATCGGGCCCGGCTGGCCGCTGCGCGGCGCCTTCCTGGTGTTCGTGATCGGCACCCTGATGGCCTTCCACCTGCCGCACGCGGTGGACTCGGCGAAGGGCGAGCAGCGGGCCGTGCTGCACGCCGAGGTGTCCGCCGAGGCGCCGGGCGGCGGCTCGCACCTGATCCACCACAAGCCCCCGAAGGTCAAGGCCTCGCTGCGCACCGTCGGCCCCTCGGTGGTGCTGGCGCTGCGGGCGATGGCGGGGATGCGCTGGCTGGTCGGCTTCCTGGTGTTCTTCCTGGCCTTCCTGCTGCGCACCGACCCGATCGGCGGCCTGCGGCCGACCCTGGCGCTGGGCCTGGTGGCGCTGGCCGCCGGGACGGGCAACGCGCTGGGCTCGGTGCTGGGCTCCTGGCTGCGCACCCGGGGCCCGGAGGCGACGGTCACCGCGATGCTGCTGCTGGCGACCTGTGTGACGGCGGCGGCGGCGCTCTGGTACGGCGTGGTGACGGTGGTTCTGGTCGCCGCGGTGTCCGGGATGGCGGCCTCGTTCGGCAAGCTGGCGCTGGACGCGCTGATCCAGCGGGACGTCCCGGAGGCGGTGCGGACCTCGGCGTTCGCCCGTTCGGAGACCCTGATGCAGATGTCCTGGGTGGTCGGCGGCGGGGTCGGGATCGTGCTGCCGCTGAACGGGGTGCTGGGCCTGTCGATCGCCGCCTCGGTGGTCGGCCTGGTGCTGCTGTGGACGGCCCGCTCGCTGCTGCGGCTGGGCCTGCGGCGGCACCCGGCCGCGCCCAGGGTGGCCTGAAACGGCCTGAACCGGTCGGTTTCCACGACGGGGCAACACGCGGTGGCCGACCCCCGCGTCGCGTGATCGCCCGGGCCCGGTAGATTCTGTCGCATGAGCCTCAATACCCGTGTCATCGCCGCCCTCGGCGCCGTCGTCGTGGTCGGCGCCGCCACGGTGGGCACCTCCGTCGCGATCGCCGCCGGGCAGACCGAGCACAACACCCACCGGGCCACCCTCCAGGTCGGCACCACGTCGACCGTCGCGGACCCGCTGTGCTGGAACGGCGGCAGCCCGCTGAGCGACGACCAGCAGGACCAGTGCCAGACCGCGGCCAAGCAGGCCCTGGCCAGCGGCGACCTCCCGCAGTCCGACGTGCGGGCGAGCGACCGGATCGGCGTCGGCGTCAGCCCGAACGTGGCCAAGACCGGCTGGTGGGCCTCCAGCAACGGTGGCGCCAGCAGCCAGGGCGGGCAAACCAGCCTGTTCTCCTACGCCCAGGGCCCGAGCTTCTCCGGCTCCCAGACCGCGGGCAAGGTGCTGAACTCCAGCGGCAAGACCGTGATCACCGTGGTCGAGATCGACAAGAAGTCGGAGAGCCCGATCGCGGTGTGGTACTTCCAGCTGAACACCAAGAACGACTGACGCTCCCCGCGATGACCGCACAGGTCTCCGAAGCGCACCCCGGGCAGCCGGGCCCCGACCGGGCCCGGCTGCTCGTGGTCGTCGCGGTGCCGGCCGAGGCCGAGGCGGTGCTGCGCGGCCTGCCCGGCGGCGCCGCCGACCTGCCGCTGCCCGGCGGCACCCTGCACCGCTGCGCGGGCGCGCCGGTGGACGTGCTGGCCGCGGGCGTCGGCCCGGCGGCAGCCGCGGCGGGCGCCGGCGCCGCGCTGGCGGCCGGCCCGTACGGCCTGGTCGCCTCCGCCGGGATCGCCGGCGGCTTCGCCCCGCACGCGCCGGTCGGCGCGACCGTGCTGGCGTCGGCGGTCGTGGCCGCCGACCTCGGCGCCGAGACCCCCGAGGGCTTCGCCGACGTCACCGAGCTGGGCTTCGGCACCACCCGGCACACCCCTCCCCCGGCCGTCGTCGCCCTGGCCGAACGGGCCCTGGCGGACCGCGACGTCCGGGCCGTGACCGGCCCGGTGCTGACCGTCTCCACGGTGACCGGCAGCACCGAGCGGGCCGCCGCGCTGGCCGCCCGTCACCCGGGGGCCGCGGCCGAGGCGATGGAGGGCTTCGGCGTGGCCGAGGCCGCCGCCCGGTTCGGCGTGCCGGCCTTCGAGCTGCGCACCGTGTCCAACCCGGTGGGCCCGCGCGACCGGGCCGCCTGGCGGATCGGCGAGGCGCTGGCCGCCCTGGAGCGGGCCTTCGCCGCGCTTCCCGTCCGAGAACTGATCGAGGAGGCCGGCCGTGGCTGAACGGCTGAGCATCGCGTACTCGCCCTGCCCGAACGACACCTTCGTGTTCCACGCCTGGGCGCACGGCGAAGTCCCCGGGGCGGACGCCCCCGAGGTGACCTTCGCCGACATCGACATCACCAACGGCCTGGCCGAGCGCGGCGAGCTGGACGTGTTGAAGATCAGCTACGGCGCGCTGCCGTGGGTCCTGGAGGAGTACGCCCTGCTGCCCTGCGGCGGCGCGCTGGGGCGCGGCTGCGGGCCGCTGGTGCTCACCCTGCCGGGCGTGGCCTCGCCCGCGGACCTGGCCGGGCGGACCGTCGCGGTGCCCTCCGAGCGCTCCACCGCCTACCTGCTGTTCCGGCTCTGGGCGGCGAAGGCGGTGCCGGGCGGCTTCGGCGAGATCGTCGTCCTGCCGTTCCACGAGATCATGCCCGCCGTCCGGGACGGCAGGGTGGACGCCGGCCTGGTGATCCACGAGGCCCGCTTCACGTACCAGCAGTACGGCCTGCACAGCCTGGCCGACATGGGCGAGGCCTGGGAGGCGGAGACCGGCCTGCCGATCCCGCTGGGGGCGATCGTGGCCCGGCGCTCGCTGGGCGCCGAGCGGCTGCGCGAGCTCGCCGCGACGATCCGCGCGTCCGTCCGGCAGGCCTGGGCGGATCCGGCCGCCAGCCGGGAGTACGTGCTGGCGCACGCCCAGGAGATGGACCCGGCCGTGGCCGACCAGCACATCGGGCTGTACGTCAACGAGTTCACCGCCGACCTCGGCGAGGAGGGCTACCAGGCCGTCCGCGCACTGCTCACCCGGGCCGCCGCGGAGGGGCTGGTGCCCCCGCTCGACCCGGGTGCGCTCGCGTTCTAGACCCCTCGGGGCCTCAGACGTCGAACTGGTCGGCCACCGCGCGCAGCAGGCCGGCCAGCTTCTGGCCGGTCGGCTTGGCCGGGTAGCGGCCGCGCTGGAGGCCGGGCAGCACCGCGTCCAGGGTGGTGATCAGGTCCTGGACGATCGGCGCCATGTCGTCGGCGCTGCGGCGCTGGGCGGCGGCCACCGACGGCAGCGCGTCCAGCAGCTGCACGGCCATCGCCTGGTCCCCGCGGTGCCCGGCGACCACGCCGAACTCGACCCGCTGGCCCGGCTTCAGCACGGTGACACCGGCGGGCAGCGCCTTGGTGTGGACGAAGACGTCGTCACCGTCGTCGCGCGACAGGAAGCCGAAGCCCTTCGTCTCGTTGAACCACTTGACCTGGCCGGTGGGCATCTCGAACAGTCCTCGAATGGGTGTGAGGGATCCCGGCCCTGGCCGGGGATCACTGGGTGGTGTGGGGAGAAAGACGGCCGACCTCGACTCGGAGCCCGTGGGCGCTCACGGCCGGCGCGTTGTCAGGAGCAGACTAATGGTCCGTCACTGCCTCGTCAGCGGTCCGCGATCGCTCCGCGTTCCGAGGGCCGGAGGGGCCGACGGGCGCGCGGGGATCTCGCGGTCACGGACGACCCGGTACTGGCACGGCCGGGGCGCGGTTCTGCGCAGTCCATCGGCTCACACCCCCGGGTCTGAGGACACGGGACGCACCTGTAGCGCCCCTCGGCACCCCCTGCATACCCTCGCCCAGCAGGGATCAAAACGCATCGCTGCCGGGAAACTGCGCAACGTGACCGAGCCGCTCCGGTGGGCCGCCGCGGGGGCGGTTCTGCCAGACTGGGGCGCGGACCGGGCCCCGGACGGGCGGCCCGGCGCGGCTCGGAGGAGTGAGCGGACGTGAGCAGCCAGAGCGCCGAACCCGGCGACGTGTACGTCAAGGCCGGGACGGTGGTCTTCGGCGTCGGCGCGCTCGCCACCCTGGTCACCTTCGTCCCGCTGTTCCTGCACCTGACGCCGCTGCCGACGGCCATGTACTGGCTGAGCATGCTGATGCCGGCCGGTTTCCTGTCCGCGCTGACCGGGCTGTTCCTGAACGCCCGGGCCCAGCGCGCCCGGATCGCGCCCCAGGAGTCCTAGCCCCGGGAGTCCTGGCCCCGGGAGTCCTGGTTCGGGCCGAGGTGCCGGTCGAGCCACTCCGGGAAGCCGGTGAGGTCGGTGAGCACCACGTCCGCCCCGGCCTCGCGCAGCTGGTCGGCGTCGTACGGGCCGGTGGCCACGGCGACCGCGACGGCGTCCGCGTGCCGGGCGCCGACGATGTCGCCGAGGTGGTCGCCGACGTAGATGCTCGCGCCGTGCGCGCGCAGCGCCTCGCCCTTGGTCTCCGCCCAGAGGTCGCCGACCAGGACGTCCGCGTCCAGTCCGGCGTGCTCCAGGTGGAGGCGGGCGTTCGGCTCGTACTTGCCGGTGATCACGGCGATCCGGCCGCCGTGGGCGCGGACCGCCTCGACGGCGGCGTGGGCGCCGGGCAGCGGCACGGTCGGGGCGAAGGCGTGCTCGCGGTACAGCTCGCGGTAGCGGGCGACGGCCCGCTCGGCCTCCTCGGCCGGGAACCAGTTGCGGATCTCGTCCAGCAGCGGCGGGCCGAGCCGGGTGACCACCAGGTCGGCGTCGACGGGGACGCCGGTCTCGGCGGAGAGCGCCCGGTAGGTGGCGTGGATGCCGGGCCGGGTGTCCAGCAGCGTCATGTCCAGGTCGAAGCCGACGGTGAGCGGGGCGGGCGGGGTCGCGGGCATGCCGCCAGGCTACCCAACGGGCCCGGGCCGGGACGAGGCGATTTGCCCCGCCTCCGAGGCGGAACTTAGGTTTACCTGAGTTTTCCGCGGAGAGGGCTCATGACCGACACCACCGCACCGACCGGCACCACCACCGCACCGCCGGGCAGACGGCGGACTCCCCGTCACCGAATACTGTGGCTCGCCGCCGCACTGGCCGTGCTGGCCGTCGCGGTGCTGCTGAGCCTGGCGGTCGGCAGCCGCACGGTGCCGCTGTCGGCGACCGTCGACGCGCTGCTGCACGGCGGCGGCTCCGCCGACGCCGTGGTGATCCGCGAGCTGCGGGTGCCCCGGACGGTGGTCGGGCTGGCCGTGGGCGCCGCGCTCGGGCTGGCCGGCGCGGTGATGCAGGGCCTGACCCGCAATCCGATCGCCGACCCCGGCATCCTCGGGGTCTCGCAGGGCGCGGCGGCGGGCGTGGTGGTCGCCATCTCGGGCTTCGGGGTCTCCAACCTCACCGGGTACGTCTGGTTCGGCTTCGCGGGCGCGGTGATCGCCACCGTGCTGGTGTACGGCCTGGCCGGGCGCGGCCGGGGCGGGGCGACGCCGATCAAGCTGGCACTGGCCGGCTCGGCGATGTCCGCGTTCATCGCCTCCTTGAACACCCTGGTGCTGACCACCGACGCGGCCACCATGGACCAGTTCCGGTTCTGGCACGTCGGCTCGCTCTCCGGCCGGACGGCGGACGTGGCCTGGCAGCTGCTGCCGTTCCTGGCCGTCGGCACCGTGCTGGTGGTGGCGGTGGCGCGCGGGCTGGACGCGCTGGCGCTCGGCGAGGACACCGCGAAGGGGCTGGGCGCGAAGACCGGCCTGGTCCGGGCGGTCGGCGCGCTGGGCGCCACCGTGCTGACCGGCTCGGCGGTCGCGGCGGCCGGCCCGATCGCCTTCATCGGCCTCGCCGTGCCGCACGCCGCCCGGGCGGTGGCCGGTGCCGACCACCGCTGGATCCTCGCCTTCTCGGCCGTCCTCGGCCCGGCCCTGCTGCTGCTCGCGGACACCCTCGGCCGGGTGCTGTTCCCGCCCTCGGAGGTCCCGGCGGGCGTGATGACGGCGCTGGTGGGGGTGCCGGTGCTGGTGGCCCTGGTGCGGCGGCGGAAGGTGGTGGCGGCGTGAGCGAGCGCAGCGAGGGAACCGTTGAGAGGCGCGCGTTGGGGCATGCCCCTGCCGAGCGCAGCGAGGTGGGCGCATGACGTCGGTTTCGCTCCGGGGCTACTCGGTGGTGCGGGCCGGGCGGGCCTCGTTCCTGCTGCACCGGCGGTCGGCGCTGGCCGCCGCCGGGCTGCTGGTCGTGCTGGCGGCGACGGTGGTGGCCTCGCTGTGCCTGGGTGAGTCGACCGTCTCGCCGGGCGAGGTGGTCAAGGTGGTGCTGGGGCAGCCGAGTCCGGACGAGCTGGTGGTCGGGGAGTTCCGGCTGCCGCGGGTGGTGGTGGGGCTGCTGGTCGGGGCGGCGCTCGGGCTGGCCGGGGCGCTGGTGCAGACGGTGGCCCGCAATCCGCTGGCCAGCCCGGACGTGGTGGGCGTGACCTGGGGCGCGACCGTCACCGTGGTCGGGCTGACGGCGTACGGGGTGGTCGGCTCGACCGGGCAGGCGCCGTACGCGGCGGTCGGCGGCGGGCTGGCGGCCGGGCTGCTGGTGTACGCGCTGGCCTGGCGGCGGGGGCTGCACGCCCAGCGCTTCGTGCTGATCGGGATCGGGATCAGCGTGGCGCTGTCCTCGCTGACCTCCGTCTTCCTGACCAAGGGCGACGGCTTCCAGGCGCAGGCCGCGAAGGTGTGGATGACGGGCAGCCTGAACGGCACCGGCTTCGACCAGGCCGGATGGCTGGCCTGGGTGCTGCTGGCGGCCCTGCCGGTGGCGCTGTGGGCGGCGCGGGCGCAGCGGTCGATCTCCTTCGACGACGCGACGGCCGTGGGCCTCGGGCTGCGGCTGGACCGGATCCGGCTGGGCATGGCGCTGCTGGGCATCGTGCTGGCCTCCTACGCGGCGGGCGCCGCCGGGCCGGTGGACTTCGTGGCGCTGATGGCCCCGCAGATCGCGCTGCGGCTGGCCCGCTCGGCGCAGGTGCCGCTGCTGTGCTCGGCGCTGACCGGGGCGCTGGTGGTGGTCCTGGCGGACCTGATCGCCCGGCGGCTGCTCGCCCCGACCGAGCTGCCGGTGGGCGTGGTGACCGGCATGGTCGGCGCGCCGTACCTGATGTGGCTGTTGATCCGATCCCGCCGTGGAGGTTCCCGATGACCGCGAGCACGCACCGTACGACGGCGGGCCCGCACCGCCTGGAGGCCCGGGGCCTCACCCTGGCCTACGAGGCGCGCACGGTCGTCGAGGGCCTGGACGTCGGCATCCCGGACGGGCGGGTGACGGTGATCGTCGGCCCGAACGCCTGCGGCAAGTCGACGCTGCTGCGGGCGCTGGGCCGGCTGTTGAAGCCGGTGCGCGGCGCGGTGCTGCTCGACGGCGAGGAGCTGGCCCGGATCCCGACCAAGCGGATCGCCCAGCGGCTCGGCCTGCTGCCGCAGTCGCCGACCGCGCCGGAGGGCATCTCGGTGGCGGACCTGGTCTCGCGCGGCCGCCAGCCGCACCAGAGCTGGTGGCAGCAGTGGTCGGCGGAGGACGAGGCGGCCGTCGCCGAGGCGCTGGAGCGCACCTCGACGGCGGAGCTGGCCGAGCGCAGCATGGACGAGCTGTCGGGCGGGCAGCGCCAGCGGGCCTGGATCGCGATGGCGCTCGCCCAGGGCACCGACGTGCTGCTGCTGGACGAGCCGACCACCTACCTGGACATCGCGCACCAGGTGGAGGTGCTGGACCTGGTGCGCCGGCTGAACGTCGAGCGCGGCCGGACGGTCGTCGCCGTGCTGCACGACCTCAACCAGGCGGCCCGGTACGCGGACCACCTGGTGGCGATGCGGGACGGCCGGGTGGTCGCCGAGGGCCCCCCGGGCGAGGTGGTGACGGCGGAGCTGGTGCGCGAGGTGTTCGGGCTGGACTCGGTGGTGGTGCCCGACCCGGTGACGGGCACTCCGCTGGTCGTGCCGGGGGCGCCGTGGACGGTGGCGGCGGAAACCGCCGGTGCCGTGGACGCTTAACGACCTTTTAGCCACCATTTCGGACATAATCGACGGGCCCACCGCAGCCTCACCGCCCGAGGACCCGCCGATGCCCCGGATCTCCCGCCGTACGTTCCTCGCCGGGCTCGGCGGACTCGGCGGGGCCGCCGCGCTCACGGCGTGCAGCGGCTCCGGGGGCTCGCAGCCGCCGGCCGCGGACTTCGAGGCGAGCGGCACGCCCTCCCCCACCCCGCCGCCCCCGGTGACGGTGAACGCCGCGACCGGGCCAGTGCAGGTGCCGGGCGAGCCGCTGCGGGTGGTCGTGCTGGACACCGACGTGCTCGACTCCGTGCTGACCCTGGGCATCACCCCGGTCGGGGCCGCGCTCCCGGCCGCCGACACAGGCTTCCCCGCCTACTGGCCGGCCTCCCGCACGGCGGGCGTCCGGCTGGTCGGCCCGGCCGGCGCGCCCGACCTCGCCGCCCTCCGGGCGCTGCGGCCGGACCTGATCCTCTCCAACCAGACCCGCGACGGCGACCGGTACGAGCAGCTGCGGGCGATCGCCCCGACCGTGCTCACCCAGACCACCGGGGCGCCCTGGAAGGCGAACTTCCAGCTGCACGCCCAGGCGTTGAGCCGGGTGGCGGCCGGGGCGGCCTTCGTCGCCTCGTACCAGAAGCACGCCGGGCAGGTGGCGGGGGCGCTGGCGGCGGCGAAGCTGTCCGGGCGCAAGGTCAGCCTGGTGCGGTTCACGGAGGGCGGCGGGATCCGGCTGTTCGGGCGGCAGAGCTTCCCCGGCAGTGTGCTGGCCGACGCCGAGGTGGGGCGGCCGGACGCGCAGAACGTCGACCAGTCCGACTTCGAGATCCCGCTCGACCAGATCGGCAGGGCGGACGGCGACCTGCTGCTGTACGCGACCTACGGCGATCCGGAGAAGGCGGGCGAGGAGGCGGCGCTGGCGAGCCCGGGGTGGCAGGGCCTCGGGGCGGTCAAGGCGCACCGGGCGTTCCCGGTGGACGACCAGCTGTGGTTCCAGGGGATCGGGTACACCGGGGCGAACTTCGTACTGGACGAGCTTCAGCGCTTCCTCGGGGCGTAGCCGGGGCCGGGGCCGGGGTTGGGGCCGGGCCGCGGGCGGGCCTCGTCCGCCCACTGACGATTAGTCGACATCGTCGGGTTGTGCAGCCGACCGTCGCTTCCGCCACAATGGCGCCGCCCATGCACACCGTTTCGTCCGGGGGACACCACCATGTCAACTGCGGTAGCTCCGACCGCTCCTGCCCGCAAGGGCAAGGCCGCCGCGCTCGGCTGGCTGATCAGCATCGCCTTCAACGTGGTCGCGCCGATCATGATCTACAACCAGCTGCACGACCACGGCTACAACGAGTCCACCGCCATCCTGCTCTCCGGCCTCGGCCCGGTGCTCGACACGGTGATCTACCTCGCCTGGCACCGCCGGATCGACGAGTTCGCCGTCGTCTCGCTGGTCTTCGTCGCCCTGACGCTGGTGGTCTCGCTGGTCGGCCCGACCGACCCGAAGATGCTGCTGGCCAAGGACTCCTTCGTCTCGGGCCTGCTCGGCGTGCTCTACCTCGCCTCGCTGGCCGCGCCCAAGCCGATCATGTTCTACTTCGGCCGCAAGTTCGCCACCGACGGCACCCCGGAGATGGTCTCCTGGTGGAACTCGATGTGGCAGTACCCGGGCTTCCGGCTGGTGCAGCGCAACCTGACCGTCGTCTGGGGCACCGCGTTCATCCTGGAGGCCGCGCTGCGGATCGTGTTCGTCTACACGCTCTCGCACGGCACGGTGGTCACCATCAACAGCGTCCTTCCGTTCGCGGTGCTCGGCGGGCTGATCTACTTCACCATCACCTACGCCAAGCGGGCCGGCGCCCGTGGCCGGGCCGCCGCCGAGGCGGCCGCGGCGGCGACGGCGGCCGCCTGAGTCGCCTGATGTTCAGCCCGAACCCGCGTAGCGGGCCGGGGAGGTGCCGACCGCCGCGGTGAAGTCCCGGGTGAGATGGGCCTGGTCGGCGTAGCCGAGTTCGACGGCGAGCGCCGCCAGGTCCAACGCCCCTTCCGCCGCGGCCCGTTCGGCGGCCTCGTGGAGCCGGGCGCGGCGCAGCACCCACTTCGGGGAGGCGCCGATGTACTCGGCGAACAGCCGCTGGAGACGGCGGACGCTCAGGCCCAGCTCGCGGGCCAGGTCGTCCACCCGGCGCAGGTCCGGGGAGCCGGTGATCCGCTCCACCATCGCGGCGACCTCCTCGGCCACCGGGTCGGGCGCGGGCAGGCGCGGCAGCAGGAAGGCGTCGGCCCGCGCGGCGCCCGGCCCGTCCAGGACCAGGGCGTTGGCCTCGTCCGCCCCCGGCCCGAAGTAGTCGGCGGCGGGGACGGACCGGTCGGCGAGGGCGCTCACCGCGTGCCCCGCGAAGGGCCGGAAGGCGCCGGGCCGGAACTTCACGCCCAGCACGTGCCCGGTGCCTTCGAGGCGGCGGACGAAGAGCGAGCGGTCCACCCCGTAGACGCGGGCCCGCGGGGCCTCGAAGACCAGGTGGACGTTCGGGTGGGCGAGCACCTTCTGCTCGTACGGCGGCCGGCCGGCCAGGTCCCAGCGGACCACCCAGTAGAACTCCACGAAGCGCGCCACGGCGGGCGCGGGGGCGAGCCGTTCGACGCTGATCAGCTCGGCGGCCCGGGCCGGGTGGAGCACGCCGCGCCCGAGGTCGGGAGGGTCGGGGGCAACCATGGGGCCAGGCTAGTCGTCGCGTTTCTTCAAGACCGGGCGGCGCCCCCCGGCGCACGATCGGGGCATGAACGCCCACCCCCTGCACCCCTTCCTGGCCCGTGCCGCCGCCGTCGCCTCCGAGGTCGCCGCCGGCGTCCCGGCCGGGGCCTCGATGGACGCGCCGACGCCCTGCGGGGAGTTCGACACCCGGACGCTGATCAACCACTGGGTGCTGTACACCTCGCACGGCCTGGAGCACCGGGCCCGGCGCCTCGAACTGCCCGCGGCACTGGTCGAGCGGGACTTCACGGCGGATCCGGACTGGCGCGCCGGGTACGCGGCCCACCTGGAGCGGGCGGTGGCGGCCTGGGCCGACCCGGCGGCCTGGGAGGGGGACGTCGACCTCGGCGGCTCGCCGTTCCCGGCGGTGGGGATCGCCCGGATGCTGGTCCTGGAGCTGCTGCTGCACGGCTGGGACGTGGCGCGGGCCGTCGGCGGCGCGATCGAGGTGGACGAGGAACTGGCCCTGCTGGTGGGCGGGATCGTCGCGGAGAACGCCGAACTGTTCCGGCAGTACGGCGGGTTCGCGGAGCCGGTGGCAGTGCCCGAGGACGCCTCGGCGTGGGAGCGCGCGTTGGCGGCCTCGGGGCGTGACCCGCGGTGGACGGGCTGACCCACGGCGGAAGGGCTGGCCGGCGATGGAAGGGGCCGGCCGGCCCGTTCAGCTCATGAGGTCGGGGGCGAAGTAGTCCCGGAGGCGGGCGATCCTGCCGTCCCGGACGCGGACGATCTGCACCAGGGAGACGGCCCTGTCCTCCTCGCCCTCGTCCCCGTCGAAGACCGTGTCGATCTCGGCGATGAACACGTCCGGGTCGGCGGTGGTGTGCAGCACGTACGCGGACTTCTCGACGTTCGGCGGGCGGTCGGCCTTCGCCTCGCTCCGTGCGTAGTACGCGGCCATGACGGTGCGGATCTCCTCGCGACCCACCAGCCGCCGGGGGAAGGCGGCGCCGGCGGGCATCAGCGGTGCCTCCAGGATGCCGTCCTCGGTGAAGCACTCGGCGAGGGCGTCGGCGTTGCGGGTCATCGCACCGGCGTAGACGTAGCTCTGGAAGATCTCCTGCGGCGTGCGGGACACGACGGCCTCCTCGGGCTCGGGCTCGGAGTTCCACTCCATCACATCGCCCGTCAGGAATGGCAGTTCAGTCGGTCCGCATCGCCGCCGTGAGCTTGTCGTGGAGGAGGCGCACGGCCGGGGAGTGCTGGTCGCGGCGGGCGACCAGGCCGAGGCGGGCGTTCGTGGCGGCGTCCGTCAGCGGGACGGCCCGCAGGCCGACGCCCTCCACGGCGGAGGCGCTGAGCACGGCCACCCCGGCGCCGCGCTCGGCCAGGCGGAGCACCGCCGCCGGGGAGCTGGCCTCGATGTCCACGCGCGGGTCGAGGCCGAGCTGGGCGCAGGAGCGGTCGTAGGCGGCGCGGAGCCCGGTGCCCGGGGAGAGGCAGAGGATCTTCTCGCCGCGCAGGTCGGCGAGGGTCAGCCCCGGGCGGTCGAGGGGGTGGCCGACGGGAACGACGGCGGCGATCGGGTCGTCGACCACCACCCCGACCTCCAGGCCGGGAGCCACCTCGCCCGCGTAGCCGATCAGGGCCAGGTCGAGGGCGCCCGCCAGGACCTGGGACTGGAGCAGGTCGGAGTGCCCCTCGTGGAGGCTCAGCTCGATACCGGGGTGGGTGCGGCCGAGGTCGGCCACGGTGTCCAGGAACGGCGGGATCGAGCAGCCCATGATCATGCCGAGCCGGACCCGGCCGCGTACGGCGTCGGCGAACTCGGCGGCGGTGTGCTGGATGGCGTCCAGGGTGGCCAGCGCGTTCTTGGCGAGCGGGAGGACGGCCTCGCCGACCGGGGTGAGGTGGACCCGGCGGCCGCTGCGGTCGAGCAGGGTCTGACCCAACTCCTTCTCCAGCTTGGCCACTTGGGTGCTCACTCCGGACTGGCTGACGTGCATGCGGGCGGCGGCGGCCGTGAAGGAACCCTCGTCGACGACGGCGGCGAAGTAGCGCAGCTGGTGTATCTCCATAACTGATGATGATAACTGGCATCGGATCTATCTGTTGGACGAATGGATGAGGTGGCGGAAGGATGGAGGCATGACGACGACGAAGAACGCGCGAGAGCTGGCCGAGACCTACTTCACCGCCTGGGAGGCAGGCGACTTCGACACCCTCCGGGGCCTGCTGGCCGAGGACGTCGACTTCGTGGGCCCGCTCGGCAAGGCGGCCGGGATCGACCAGGCGCTGGGCGGGCTGCGGGGGCTCGGCCAGGTGCTGGAGAAGATCGACGTGAAGGTGCGGGTGGCGGAGGGCGACGAGGTCATCACCTGGTTCGAGCTGAACACCAGCATCGCGCCGCCGGCACCGACGGCGAACTGGATGCACGTGGAGGACGGGAAGATCGCGCGGATCCGGGTCACCTTCGACCCGCGCGAACTGATCGCGGGGTTCGAGAAGAAGGCCTGAGCAGGGCGGGCAGAACAGCAGGGGGCCGTGATCGCCGGGGGCGGTGGCGGCCCTCTTCGGCTGTTCGCGCTCAGGCCTCCTCGTCGGGCTCCGGCGGAGCCGCCCGGAGGGCGGTGACGACGCCCAGGGCGACCGTGGCGATCGCGAGGGCGAGGAGCGTCGCGAAGGCGGCGGCGATCAGGAACCGCACGGGGTGTTCCGCTCGCGGTCTCGGTCTCGGTCGCGGTCGGCGTCGAGGAGGAGGGTGAGGAGGTTCAGCAGGGTCGACGCCGGGGCCGTGTTGAAGCAGACCAGGACGCGGCCGTCGAGGGTGCGGTCGGTGGCGACCGAGGGGAAGATCAGGCCGAACTTGCGCCCGCGCTCGTCGAGTTCGGCGAGGAGCGTACGGATGTGGGCGTCCGTGAAAGCGCGGATCCGGGGATCGGTCGGCTGCATGGGGTGGCGGCTCACTGGCCACCGTCCAGCTCGAACCAGACGACCTTGCCGTGCTCGCGGGGGTCGACGCCCCAGCGGGTGGTGAGGCCCTCGACCAGCTGGAGCCCGCGCCCGGACTCGGCGAGGACGGAGGGGGCGTGGAGGTCGGGGAAGAGCGGGCTCTCGTCGGAGACGGAGACCCGGAGGGTGTTGCGGGTCATCGCGAGGATCTGGACGACGGGGGCGGGGGTCTTGCCGTGGTGCCAGGCGTTCACGAGGAGTTCGTGGAGGCAGAGTTCGGCCTCGAAGATGGTGGTGGCGGGCCAGCCGAGGCGGACCATGGCGTCCTGGAGGGACTGGCGGCCGAGGGCGAGCGAGGGCGTGTTGAGGTGACGCATGGGAGTTCTCCCGGGCGTGGTTGAGAGGGGGAATCCGGCGGACACACGTCGCCGTGAGCCAGGCCAGGCAGATGGGCATGGCTGCTCTGCGGCGCTTGCTGGCAAGCGTTACTGACGATCCGTCGGATCGAGGTGAGAACGACGATAGCGCAGCATGACTACAATTGAAGGCGATCCGGCTCAGATTCCCCCTTCCGTGCGATGCGCGGCAGACTGGCCCCACGCGCCACACCGGGAGGACACCATGCCGCTACGCCGCGAACCGACCTTGCGTCAGCGCCGGTTGGGCACAGAGATGCGAAAGATGCGCGAACAGGCAGGGCTCGGCGGCAGTCAGCTCGCTCGTGTGCTTGGCTTGGCCCCGACTCAGGTGACACAGATGGAGACCGGGAAGATCGGCGTGAGCGCTGACCGCCTTCGCACCGTCGCAGCAGCGTGCAGCTGTTCCAACACTCCCCTCATTGACGCCCTTGCAGAGATGGCCGTAGAGCGGCGGAAAGGGTGGTGGGAGAAGTTCCGCGGTTCCGTATCCTCTGATCTGCTCGATCTTGCAGAGCTTGAGGACTCCGCAACACGACTCATCGCCTACACGATCACCTTCGTGCCCGGTCTGCTACAGACCGATGCCTATGCTGCCTCTGTCTTCGCCCGCGCAATCCCGCCTCTGCCCCCGCATGAAGTCGACGTACGGATGACCTTCCGGATGCACCGGCAACAGATCATCCGCCCGGCCAGGGTGCCGTACCTCGCATTCATCCACGAGGCGGCCCTGCGGATGCAGTTCAGTGGCCCCAAGGTTCTCGCCGACCAACTTGAAGCCCTCATCAAGCACTCCGAGACCCCAGAGATCTCCATCCGCACGGTACCGTTCGAGATCGAGTCCCTACCGGGTCCGAGCGAGAACTTCATCTACGCGGAGGGCCCGGTGCCCGAGCTGGACTCGGTCCAGATCGACACCACCCACAACAGCCTGATTCTCGACTCTCCCGCGCCACTCGCGAGCTACCGCGAGAACCTTGACCGCATGGCTTCCGTTGCCCTCCCGGAGGATGAGTCACGGGACTTCATTCGGCAGATTAAGAAGGAGATAGAGAGCAAGCATGGATAGCTCCGTGTGGCAGAAATCCAGCTACTCCGGCGCGAACAACGCATGCGTCGAGGTCCGCACGGTTGGCAACGTCGTTGAAGTCCGGGAATCTGACGAGAGCCACCTCGTCCTCCGAACCACCCCCGCAGCCCTTGCCGCCCTCCTCCAGGGCATCAAGGCCACCGAGTTCGACCACCACGCCTAATCTCCCAGCCCGCCGCGCGCCCACCGCGCGGCGGGCCAGCCGATCGGAGGAGGACCATATGCGCGACTCGACATGGCAGAAGTCCAGTTACAGCGCCTCAGGCAATGAGTGCGTCGAAATTCGTGCCACGGACAGCCTGATCGAACTCCGCGAGTCCGACGAAGGCCACCTCATCCTCCACACCGCCCCCGCCGCGCTCGCCTCCCTCCTCCTCGGCATCAAGGCCGGGGAGTTCGACCACCACATCTAACCCTCAGCCCTGCTGTGCGACGACCTGCCCGGAGACCGCATCAACGAAGGCCACCAAGCCCGCAGCCTTCGCCTCACCCTCCCTCACCAGGTTGACCGCCCAGCAGGGTCGCCACTTCCCCCCGACCTCCTTCGCCAACAGGAACGCCGTATCGGCCCGCGTCCCGGGCCGTGCGGCAGTCCCTGCCTTCTTCGCGGCCTCCACCGTCACGGTGACGTGCGGGAGTTCAGGATCAGCGACCCGCCTCGCCGTCGCTGCCATGATGCGGCCCGACGTCGACACCGTGATGTCCAGCCGCATCGGCATCAGCACGCCATCGGCGTTCCGCCGCCGGTAACTGATCACGCGGGCATCGCCGTTGGAGCCGACCGGAGCAACCGTCTGCTCCGCGCCCACGATCTGGTCGGCGAACCAGGCCTCCGCGAACGCACGCCCGACGCTCCGCACCTGCTCCTCCGTAAGGCTTCCGCCGTCCACGCCATGGTCCGCGGCAACGAAAGTGATCAGCTTCCCGCCGGGCTGTTCGAGCTCGAAGGTGCCCCGGTCCGTGCCGACGCTCAGCACAGCGTCGCCCGACGAGGTGGTCAGCACCTTCACCTCCGCCCCGAACAACCGCTTCGCGTCCTCCGTCACCGTCACGATGTCCTCCGTCGGCGGCCGGACGAACCCCGCCGGATTCCGGTAGACCGGAACGGCGACATACAGCGCCAGCCCCACGGCCACCGACCCCACCACGCCCAGCACCACCCCGTTCCGGACGTCCCGCACCGGCTCCGGCAGCCCCCGTCGCCGCACCAGCACCCAAGCGACCCCGAGCAGCACCCCCAGCACCGCACCCGCCGAGTTGTCGACGAAGTCCGCCGCGTCACACGCCCGCCCCGTCCCGAGCAGGGTCTGGCTCAGCTCGGTCACCGCGGACAGCACCCCACAGCCCGCCAGCACCGTCACCGGCCGCCGGAACACCAACACCCCGAGCCATGCCACCGGCACGTACAGCCCGACGTTCAGCACCCCCTGCTCGGACAGCGCCTCCCCCCACACCTCCGGCCCGACCGAACAGCTGGGCCGCGACGACGCTCCCCCGGTCGTCGGAGTGAGGGTCACCGCCAGTTCCCCCGCCAGGCACACCCCCAGCAGCCCGGCCGGCACCACCGGCGCCCCCTTCCGACGGGCCAGCCACACGGCGACGGAACAGAACAGCAACGCCACCACCCCGAACACGGGCAGCAGGGCGGGAACGGCGGACAGACTCGCTTCGATCATCAGCTCTTCCGGAGGCGCATCACTCTGACCGGACAGCGGGCCGGTGGACGCCCCCGAGCGCCCACCAACCCGCTCACCCACTCACTGGACCTTGCTCAGCAGGGGTGCTCCGGCGGGGTCAGGAAGGTGCCCTGCCCCGTGACCTCCATGCCGCCGACCGCGCTGCAGTTCTTGGGCAGCGCGGCGCCGCCCCAGCCGTAGTTCTTGGTCTCGCCGGCCTTCTGCTCGAACGCCCCCTGGTCCCAGTGCTTGTTGCCGCCCTCCTCGTAGAAGAACCGGGCGTTGATCTTGCCGCCCTTGTCCTTCTTGTACGAGATCCCGGCGTTCATCGAGTAGTAGCTGCCGCCCGCCTGGCTACCTCTCTGCGCCCAGAAGCTCAGCACCCCGCTGCTGAGCTTCGTGTCCGCGAAGGCGGAGACCGTCCCGGCCGCGACGGGCGCGGCGCTGTCGTCGATCTCGACCGAGACCTGTCTCAGGGGCGGGGTCGGGTCGGCCGGAACGGCCTGGGCGGTGGTGGCGCCCGCGACCGGGGCGACCAGCAGGGATGCCGCGAGGGCTGCCAGGCGTATCAACGTCATGATGCTCCATCGGAGTTGTGAACCAGAGGGTGTGCGAACCGACTCTAGGGTCGCCGTCCGGCAGTTCGGCAGCTCATCTGAGGAACATTTGATCTAGTCACGTCGAGAGGCACTCCCCGGCCCCGGGGGGGCTCACCGACGGGGCGCGGAGGTCGTGCGGGCTCGGGGGGGTGGGGGGGTGGGGGGTCCGTGGTACAGAGCCG
>NZ_JBHYGR010000062.1:31788-33428 GCF_042738155.1 Kitasatospora sp. NPDC059088
GCCGGCTGTGGGCCCTACATTGTGTTTAAATTTTTAAGATTTCGCGTCGAGCGCAAACCCCCGCCCCCCGACGCCCCCCCGGTGCCCCATGAGGTGCTGCCGCCGGGAGTGCTTCGGGGGCACCGAAAACAGGAAGTCGACCAGGCCGACTTCCTGCGATGCTGGCCACCATGAAGATCGCCGCCGCCCAACTGACCTGCGTCCCCGCCGACGTCCCCGCCAACATCCGGGAGCACGTCGCCCTCGCCGAGCAGGCCCGCGCCCAGGGCGCCGAACTGATCGTCTTCCCGGAACTCTCCCTCACCGGCTACGAACTCGAAGCCCTCGCCGCCGACCCCACCCTCTGGGTCACCCCGGACGACCCCCGCCTCGCCCCGCTCCGGGCCACCGGCATCGCCGTCGTCCTCAACTGCGCCGTCCCCACCGACGGACCCCGACCCGCCATCGGCACCTACGTGTACGGGCCCGACGGCGCACTGATCACCACCTACCTCAAGCAGCACCTCTACGAGAACGAACAGGGCACCTTCACCGCGGGCGACCAGGACGGCCGCTTCCAACTCGGCGGCCTCCGCTTCGCCCTCGCCACCTGCTTCGACAACCACTTCCCCGACCTCACCGGCCGGGGCGGCACCGACAACTGCGACGTCCACCTCGCCAGCTCCCTCTACGGCACCGGCGGCGGCATCCACGAACGCGCCACCGTCTACCCGGGCATCGCCCGGCAGACCGGCATGCACGTCGTCCTCGCCAACCACGTCGGCCCCTCCGGCCCCTGGACCGGCTGCGGCGGCGCCGCCCTCTGGTCCCCCGACGGCACCCCCCTCGCCGAGGCCGACGACCACACGCCGACGGTCGCCGTCGCCGACATCCCGTAGCGGCCCCCGCCGGGCTCACCGTCTCGCCGGACGGCCAGGCGGTGTGGCTGGACGACCCCGACCATCCGGTGGGGGCCGCCTGACCTCACTCGAAGAGGCGGCGGAGAATCGTTGCCTCTTGCGGCCTCCGGGTGAACGGGGCGGTGGAAGGCCCGCGGAACGGTGATGGAGCCTCGCGACGCATCGGTCGTACGGGAGGTCCTCGTGAAACGCAGTCGTGTCATCGCCGTGTCGGTCCTGGCGGCGCTCGCCGTCGGCTCCGGCATCGCCTTCGCGGAGCAGGCCGGCCCTGCCCGGATCGCCGACGAGCCGCTCCTGCTCCACGCGGTGGGGAACTACCTCACCCTCCAGCCGGGAGAGGAGGCCGCGGTGCTGAGCAGGCAGTGCCCGGCCGGTGAGATGGCCATCAGCGGCGGCGTCCAGTCGAGTCCGGCCCCGGCGACTTCACCATGACCGTCAGCACGCCTTGGTGGAACCACGGCCCCCGGGGGTGGATGGCCGGCGGGCGGAACAACAGCTCGCAGCCGTTCGACCTGTACGTGTACGGCTTCTGCACCGCGGCCACCATGCCGGACACCCTCACCGCGGGCGGGGACGGCCTGCCGCCCCAGCTTCCGCCCGGCCCCGGTGCCTTCCCGGGCCGGAACGGCCGGGAGTAGACCACGGCGCAGGGCCTCGGCCCCCCCCCCGTCCAGCGCGGGACCCCCGACCCGCCCCCGCCGGCCCGCAACAACCCGTACGGATCGGCACCCCCGGGCCGGG
>NZ_JBHYGR010000062.1:33438-50077 GCF_042738155.1 Kitasatospora sp. NPDC059088
GGGGCGGGCCGGCGCGCCCCCGCTCCCGCCGCCCCGGGGTGCGTCCCGGGGCCGCCCGGGCGGGTTTAACACCACGGCGCAGGAAGTCGGCCCCGCCGACTTCCTGCGCTGAACGCCGTACCGGCCCCGGCGGCCCCTCAACTCCCGGAACGGATCGGCTCCCCGGTCCGGTGCAGGTGGGTGAGGATCTCCCGGTACGAGCGGAGCAGGCCGACCTCGTAGTACGGGATGTCCTTCTCGGCGCAGAACTCCCGGGTGATCCGGGCGGCCCGCCCGAGCGCGGGGGTCGGCATGCTGGGGAACAGGTGGTGCTCCACCTGGTAGTTGAGGCCGCCCATCAGCGCGTCGAGGATCGGGCCGCCGCGGACGTTGCGCGAGGTGAGCACCTGGCGGCGCAGGAAGTCGAGCCGCATCCCGGGCGTCACCATCAGCATGCCCTTGTGGTTCGGCGCGAAGACGCAGCCCAGGTAGACGCCGAACAGCGCCTGGTGCACGGCGACGAAGGCCACGGCCTTGCCGAACGGCAGCGCGCCGAAGACCAGGCCGAAGTAGGCCGCGAAGTGGACGACCAGCAGGACGCCCTCCAGCACCGGCCGCTTCACCGCGGGGCCGCGCAGCGCCCGGAAGCTGTTGAAGCTGAGGTTGAGGCCCTCCAGCAGGAGCAGCGGGAAGAACAGGTACGCCTGCCGGCGGCCGATGAAGCGGGCCAGTCCGCTCGCCTGCCGGGCCTGCCGCTGGGACCAGACCACGAGGTCGGGCGAGACGTCCGGGTCGCGCTCCTCGTGGTTGGGGTTGGCGTGGTGGCGGGTGTGCTTGTTCATCCACCAGCCGTAGCTCATGCCCATCAGCAGGTTGGCGGCGATCCGGCCGCCGATCTCGCTGGGCGCCCGCCGGGTGAACACCTGGCGGTGCGCCAGGTCGTGCGAGAGCAGGGCGACCTGGGCGAAGACCACGGCCATCACGGCGGCCAGGAGGAGCTGCCACCAGGTGTCGCCGATCGCGTACAGGGCGCACCAGCCGTCGACGAACGCGAAGAGCACCAGCCCGATGCGGGCCGCGTAGTAGCCGGGACGGCGGTCCAGCAGGCCCTCGGCGGCGATCCGGCGGCTCAGCTGGGCGAAGTCGCTGCCGCCGCCCTCCGGCTGCGGGGCGGCGGCCGCCGGAGCCGGCGCGGCCTTGGTCATCGTCACGGGCTGTGTGGGCATGCCCCGAGTCTGGTGCGCCGGACACGGCCGCAGAACGGGGAAAGCACCCTTCCCGTACGGGTGTTAACCCCCGCAGCCGGAGGGGTGGCAGCAGGCCGGAGCGGCACCGAGGGCAGCGGGGACGCTAGCCGAGCGGTGCCAGGAACAGCTCGTCCAGGTGGTGGGTGAGGACGGCCAGCGCCTGCTCGCCGGTGCGCTGGCCGCCGAGGACGCTCGCCCCCAGCCCGTTGACCATCGCCAGCAGCCCGGCGGCGGCCATCCCGACGTCCCGCCCGGGTGCGATCGTTCCGGCCGCCTGGGCGGCGCGCAACTGCTTGACCAGGAAGCCCTCCAGGACGACGGGCGGCTGCGCGGCCCGCTGCTCCAGCACCTCGGGGTCGCCCAGCACCAGCGTGTAGTACGCCGCGTACGTCCGGGTGATCCGGCGGCTCTCGGCGTCGGTCGGCAGGATGCAGGAGAGGATCGCGGTCACCACCTCGCGCGGGGCGCGGGCCTCGCCGATCCAGCGCTCCATCCGGGCCTGGAGCTGGGTGCCGAGCCGGGCCAGGGCGTCCAGCAGCAGGCCCTGCTTGGTCGTGAAGTAGTACTGGACGAGCCGGAGCGAGACGCCGGCCTCGGTCGCGACCGCCCGCATGCTGGCCGACTGGAGGCCCTCGGTGTCGGCGATGCGCAGCAGGGCCTCGGCGATCTGCCGTCGGCGTTCCTCATGGTCGACCTTCTCGGCCACGGTTCGGCCTCCCTTGTCCCGGTGCACATTGGTACACACGTATCATGCATGTGATACACATGTACCATGCGAATCAGCGAGTTCACGAACGGCAAGGCCGAAGCCCGCTTCCGCACCGCCTACGAGCACGCCCTGACCCGCCTCTGGCCCGGGCAGCGCACCGCGACGACCGTGCCCACCGCCTTCGGCGCCACCCGCGTCCTGCGCGCCGGCCCCGCCCACGGACAGCCGGTCGTCCTGCTCCCCGGCTCCGGCGGCAACGCGCTGATGTGGCACGCGTACGTCGAACGCCTCGCCCAGCGGCACCCCGTCATCGCCGTGGACACCGTCGGCGAACCGGGCGCCAGCGTGCAGACCACCCCGATCAGGGACGGCCACGACGCCGCCGACTGGCTGGAGGACCTCCTCGCCGCGCTCGACGTCCCCACCGCCCACCTGGTCGGCTGCTCCTACGGCGGCTGGATCGCCCTCCACCACCAGCTCCGCCACCCCGGCCGGACCGCCACCCTCACCCTGGTCGACCCGGCCGGCCTGGCCGACGTCGGCCGCCGCTTCTACACCTGGGTGATCCTCGGCGGCCTCGCCGCCCTGGCCCCGCGCGCGCTCCGCCCCCGCCTGGCCCGGGCGGTCGGCAACAGCGCCATCCTGGAGGCCGAGTTGATGACCCTGATGCGCGCCTCGACCGGCTTCCGCCGCCGCCTGCCGCTGGCCACCACCCTCGACGACGCCGAACTGGCCCGCCTCGACGTGCCCGCGCTCTTCCTGCTCGGCGAGCGCAGCGCCCTGCACGACACCCGGGCCGTCGCCGAGCGGCTGCACCGGCTCGCCCCGGCCGCCCGGGTCCGGATCGTGCCCGGCGCCGGGCACTCGCTGACCACGGACGACCCGGCGGCAGTCCTCGACGGGATCCTCACCATGGCCGCCTCGCAGGTCAGTTGACCGCCCTGGCGCCCTCGTACGCCCCGTCCGCCCCGTCGTCGTCCTCGTCCTCGGCCGGCCCGGGCGCGAGGACCATCGGCCAGTCGTCCTCGGAGGCCAGCAGCACCTCCAGGGGCACGTCGGCCGCCCCGGTGAACACGGCGGTGGCCTCGGAGAGCCGGGCCGGCAGGCCCGGGACGGTCACCTCGGCGGTGAGGACCACGGCGGCCTCCGGATCGAGGGCCGAACGGAGCGGGAAGTCGAACGGGTCGACGCGCACCTGCACCAGGGCGTACGGGTAGACGGCGATCGACACCGTCAACCGGTCACCGTCCCGGCTCTGCTCGGCCCAACCGTCCGTCGCCAGCAGGAAGAAGGCCCGGTCGCCCTCGTAGCAGTACGAGCCGAGCCGGTCCAGCGCCCGTTCGCCCGGGGTGCCGTCGGGGTCGACGACCAGGACGGCGACGTGCGCCTCCCGGTCGCTCGGGTCGAGGTCGGAACGGACGTACAGACGGGCCACCGGGCACCTCCGGGTCGCGGAACGGAATCGGGCCCGTCACCGTACCCCGCAAGGGAGTTGGGCGACGGGCTCGGGGGCCGCGCTACCGTCAGGCCGCCGCCCGGTCCGCCGCCCCGCGCCGCGCCACCACCTGCCGCCGGACCGCCCAGACCGCCCCGGCGAGCACGAAGCCGTAGACCGACACCAGCCCGTGGCCGTTCTCCTGGGCGAACCACATCGCCAGGCCGAGCACCGGGACGCCGGCGGCCAGGGCGAGCTCCTTGGGGAGCCGGGTGCGGGTGAGGAAGGCGAGGGCCAGGGTGGCGCCGAGGAAGTAGGTGGCGCCGGAGCTGCCCGCGAAGTTGCGGGGGTCGGTGCTGGGGCCGCCGCCGATGCCGAGCAGGGTGTCGATCCGGCCGGGCAGCAGGATGCCGGCCAGGAGGAAGCCGAGGGTGAGCGTGCCGCCCCAGTACCACTGGGCGAGCGCGGCGACGGCGGCCAGGGTGACGAGGTTCCACAGGCCGCCGAAGAGGCCGCCGTTCTGCATGAACACCGAGGTGTACTCGCGCCACCAGCCGGACCGGGCCGGATCCGCGTCCAGCGCGTCCATGGCGCCGGACCACACCAGCTGGAGCAGCACCCCGCCGACGGCGACGGCGGTCAGGGCGATCGCCGCCCACGGGAGCGGCCGTCCGCGCAGGGTGTCGCGGCCGACCACGCCGAGCCCGCAGTTGACCATCATGACCATCAGCGCAGCCGTGGTCACGTTGAAGACGATGGCGTCCATGACTGGCCCTCCCCCCGGTTCCGACGTTTTCCAACGCCGTTCGAAAACCTGATGGGGCCAAGCTAGCACAGTTTTCGAACAGTGTTGGAAAACGAGGTACGGTGGACCGCATGAAGCTCACCAAGGAGCGCATCGTCGATGCCGGCATGGCCGTGTTCGCCGAGGTCGGCTACCAGAACCTGTCCATGCGCCAGGTCGCCGAACGCCTCGACGCCCACGCCGGCAGCCTCTACTACCACGTGCGCGGCAAGGACGAACTGCTCGCCCTGATGGCCGACCGGATCAGCCGCCGCGCCTACGACGCGGGCACCGCCGCCCTCGCCGCCCTCCCGCCCGACGCCCGCTGGCAGGACCGCGTCGAGGCCCAGGCCACCACCCTGCGCCACGAGATCAAACAGCACGCCGGCGGCGCCCAACTCCTCGCCGAGAGCCCCGGCGTGCTCAGCACCGGCGGCCTCTCCCTGATGGAACGCCTGCTGCGCACCCTCCTCGACGCCGGCCTGCCCGCCGAGCACTGCGGCACCGCCGCCGACACCCTGCTCAGCCACGTCACCGGCTTCGTGCTCCAGGAGCAGAACCAGCCCGCCGCCCCGCCGACCGTCACCGCCGAGCTCTACGCCGACCTGTGCGAACGGTTCCCGCTGGTCATGGGCGACCTGATCCCGCGCATCGGCCAGGACGAGAAGTACGTCCGCAGCATCCGCCTGCTCTGCACGGGCTTCACGGCGCTCTGCTGAACCGCCGGGCCGCCCCCGGACCCGGGGGCGGGCACGGGCACGGGGACGGCCCGAGGGCTCAGCCCTGCTGCTGCGGCCGGCGGCGCATGCTCAGCAGCAACAGCACCACCGCCGTCAGCACCGCCGCAGTGCGCAACACGCCCGGAGCCATCGACCAGCTGAACTGCCCCAGCGGGGAACCGGTCTGCGCCCCGCCGCCGCCACCGCCCGCCCCCTGCTTCGCCGTTCGCATCGCGAACAGCGCGGTCGCGCTCATCGTCACCAGCGGAATCCCCAGGATCACGAACTTACGCGTCAGATCGGAGAGTTGGCGGGACAGGTAGCCGAGCCCCCAGCCCGCCAGCATGGCCGGGAAGAACCCGGACACCGCACCGCCGACCAACAGCCCGCAGGACAGCAGGATCAGCGGGGACGGCCTGCGGGCCCCCTGGGCCGCGGCGGCCTTCGCGGCCTTCGCCTGCGTGGCCTTCGCCTGTGCCTTCCGCTGCCGCTTCGACAGGCGCACCGGCCGCCCACCGGCCTGCCCGGGCGGTCCCCCGGCCTGCGCCGTGTCCTGCGCCGCCTCCTCCGCGCGCTGCTCGGGGATCGGCTTCGGCACCGGCCGCGGCGCGTCCGAGAAGTCGAGCATCGTCATCGTCCACGGGCTCGAACTCTGCACCGTCGGCGGCGGGATCGACTCCGCACCGGCCTCGGGCGAGGAGACGCCCGGCAGGTCCAGCGACACGTTCGGGATGGCGCCCGTCCCGGTGTACCCGGACACGACCGAGGGCCCGTACACACTGTCCTCCGCCGCCGGCCCCTCGGACGCACCGGCCGGCGGAGCAGCCGGGGGAGGCGTCGACGGCGCGGCGGGCGTCGACGGCACGGCCGCACCCGACGACCCCGACCGCTCGCTCCACGGCCCGCTCTTGCGCCACCACTCGCCGTCCGTCATCACCGACACCCCGCCTCGCCCACGCCGTCCGCCGAACAGCGGCGACCGCCCACCGAACCGCCCTCGGCGGTGACGCTACCCACCGTGCCCCGCCGACGCGAGTCCCGCCACGAACCCGCCGCGCACACCGCCACGCACGCCGCCGCCCCCGAGCGCACCGACCCCGGCCGGCCACCCGGCCCGACCCCGGCCCGCCGCAGGAGCACACCCCACCGTCGGCGCGCCCGACTAACCTAGGTCGAATGACCACACAGCAGGGCCCTCAACGCCAGAGCAGGACGCCCGCCGGCCCCCGCACCCTCGCCGAGGAACTGCGCGCCCGCCCGGACGACGCGCTCGCCGCCCTGCTCCGGTCCCGCCCCGACCTGCTGAACCCCGTCCCCGGCGACCTCACCCAGCTCTCCGCCCGGCTGTCCTCGCGCGCCTCGGCGCTGCGCGCCCTGGAGCGGCTCGACCGGTTCACCCTCCAGGTCGCCGAGGCCCTGGCGACCGCCCCGGACGGCACCTCCCTGGCCACCGTCCGCACCCTGCTGACCGGCCCGGCCAAGGTCAAGCCGCACCCGGGCGCCACCCCGCTCACCCCGGCCGACCGCGCCGCCGTCGCCGCCGCGCTCCCCCGCGCCGTCGCCGTCCTGCGCGACCGGGCGCTGCTCTGGGGCCCCGACAACGGCCTGCGGCTGGTGCTCGCCGTCCGCGAGGCGCTCGCCCCGACCGCCGCCAACCCCGGCCGCACCGGCCTCGGCCCGACCCTCGCCGACGCCACCACCGGCATGTCCCCGGCCCGGCTGCAACAACTGCTCGCCTCCGCCGGGCAGCCCGCCACCCCGGACCCGGTCACCGCGGTCGCCGCGCTGGCCGCCCTGCTCACCGACCGCGCCCGCTGCACCGCCCTGCTGGACACCGCCCCCGAGCCGGCCCTGCGGCTGCTGGACCGGCTGGTCTGGGGACCGCCCACCGGCACCGTCCCGGACGCCACCCGCCCGGTCACCGCCGAGGACGCGCAGAGCCCGGTCGAATGGCTGCTGGCCCGCGGCCTGCTGCTGCCCACCAGCCCGGGCAGCGTGGTGCTGCCCCGCGAACTGGCCCTGCACCTGCGCGGCGGCCGCACCCACCGCACCGTCGAACCGCTCCAGCCCGAGCCCGCGCCCGCCGCGCCCCCGCGCGATCCACAGACCGTGGACAACGCCGCCGCCGGCCAGGCGCACACCGCCGTCAAGACCGTCGAGGAACTCCTCGACACCTGGGGCCTCACCCCGCCGCCCACCCTGCGGGCCGGCGGCCTCGGCGTACGCGACCTCAAGCGCGCCGCCCAGACCCTGGAAGCCACCGAGCAGCAGGCCGCCTTCTGGCTCGAACTCGCCTACACCGCCGGGCTGCTGGCCCCCGACGGCGAGGCCGACGAATGCTGGGCGCCGACCCCGGCCTACGACGGCTGGCTGCAACTGGACACCGCCGAACGCTGGTCCGTCCTGGCCGGCGCCTGGCTCACCGCCACCCGCGTCCCCGCCCTCACCGGCACCCAGGACGGCAAGGGCAGGCCGCGCGCCGCCCTCGGCCCCGAACTCGACCGCACCCTCGCCCCGTCCGTACGCCGGGCCGCCCTCGCCCTGCTCGCCGAACTCCCGCCCGGCACCCCGGCCACCGCCGCGGAACTGCTGCCCACCCTGCGCTGGCAGCGCCCGCTGCGCGGCGGCCCCACCGGCCCGGACGGCCACGAGCTGCGCGACGACCTCACCACCTGGACCCTCGCCGAGGCCGAACTGCTCGGCATCACCGGCCGCGGCGCCCTCGGCGCCCCCGCCCGCGCCCTGCTCACCGCCGAGTCCGACCCGGCCGAGGTGCTCGCCCCGCTGCTCCCGCGGCCGCTGGACCACGTGATCCTCCAGCCGGACCTCACCGCGATCGCCCCCGGCCCGCTGCTCACCCCGCTCGCCCAGGCGCTCGCGCTCTGCGCCGACATCGAGTCCAAGGGCGGCGCCACCGTCTACCGCTTCACCCCGACCTCCGTACGCCGCGCCCTCGACGCCGGCCGCACCGCCGCCGACCTCCAGGCCTTCCTGGCCCAGCACAGCCGTACGCCCGTCCCCCAGCCGCTCGCCTACCTGATCGACGACGTCGCCCGGCGGCACGGCATCCTGCGGGTCGGCGCGGCCTCCTCGTACCTGCGCTGCGACGACCCGGCCCTGTTGAACGAGGTGCTCGCCGACCGCCGCGCCGCCGACCTGCGGCTGCGCCTGCTCGCCCCCACCGTGCTCGCCGCCCAGGCCGCCCCGGACGTCCTGCTCGCCGCCCTGCGCACCATGGGCTACGCCCCGGCCGCCGAATCCGCCGAGGGCGACGTCCTGATCACCCGGCCGGACAGCCACCGCACCCCGCCCCGCAGCGCCCCCACGCCCGTCCCCGACGGGCCGCCGACCCCCGACGACACCCTGCTCGCCGCCGCGATCAAGGCCGTCCGGGCCGGCGACCGCGCCGCCACCGCCAGCCGCCGCGAGCCGACCCCCGACCCGCGCCAACTCCCCCGCACCGCCGCCGCCGAGACCCTCGCCACCCTCCAGACCGCCGTCCTGCTCGGCGAGCGGATGTGGATCGGCTACCTCAACGCCGAGGGCATCGCCAGCCAGCGGATCATCGACCCGGTGAAGGTCGAGGGCGGCTTCGTCACCGCCTTCGACCACCACGCCGACGAACTCCGCACCTTCGCCCTGCACCGGATCACCGGGGTCGCGGAACTGGACGAGTAGCGCGGGACGAGCAGGACGGGAGGTGAAGGGGCGTCAGTGCCCCTGCGACTCCTTCATCTTCTGCTTGACGGCCTGGTCCGCCAGGCTGCCGATCTGGCCCTGGCCGACCGGCAGCGAGCCGCCGCCGACCTGGTCGGCGATCAGGAATCCGGGGGCGGCCAGCAGCCCGCCGGGCCCCTCCCCGATGCCCGCGAGGGCGTGGGCGGAGCCGGCCGAGGAGGCGGTGGCGGCGAAGGCCGTGCCCATCAGGGCCAGGGCGGTGAGAACGCGCTTCGAGTTCTTCATGCCCGGCTCAACGAGCGAGCACGCACCGTGGTCACTCGGAGCAGTTGACGGGCCGCGCCCACGGGCGTACTCCGGGAACAGGGGGTTCTCGACAAGGAGGCACCCACCATGCTCGGTGACCGGATCGCGGAGTTGACCACCACGGAGAGCGGTCGACGGGTGCTGGCCACGGTCGGCGGGCCCGCACTGGAGGTGTCGATGACCGGCGTCGGCCAGGTGCTCGGCCACTCCGTCCGGGAGTTCGTCACCTACGAGTCCGAGCTGCGGCCCGACGGCTCGCTGTTCGGCGAGGGCCAGGGCGTCGGCATGACCGACAAGGGCGAGACCTACAGCTGGCACGGCAGCGGCATCGGCCACTTCACCCAGGGCGGGGCCGTCAGCTGGCGCGGCAGCATCTACTTCGAGAGCGCCGCCGACGCCTTCCTGCGCCTCAACGACCTGGTCGGCCTGTTCGAGTTCGACAACGAGCCCACCGGCGCGGGCCGGGCCGTGCTCTACGAATGGAAGTAGCCCGCCCACGTTCCGCGCGAAATGAGCGACACTGGAGGGTCTGCGTCAGACCCAGTCAGTCAGCCTGTCAGCCAGTGGAGGGCTCCCCCGCGTGAACGACGGACCGCTCATCGTCCAGAGCGACAAGACTCTCCTCCTGGAGATCGACCACCCCAAGGCCGCCGACTGCCGCCGCGCCATCGCCCCGTTCGCCGAGCTGGAGCGGGCGCCCGAGCACGTGCACACGTACCGGGTGACCCCGCTCGGGCTGTGGAACGCCCGGGCCGCCGGGCACGACGCCGAGCAGGTCGTCGACGCCCTGGTGAAGTACTCCCGCTACCCGGTGCCGCACGCCCTGCTGGTCGACGTGGCGGACACCATGGGCCGCTACGGCCGGCTCCAGCTGTCCAAGCACCCCACCCACGGGCTGGTGCTGACCACCACCGACCGCCCGGTCCTGGAGGAGGTGCTGCGCTCCAAGAAGATCGTCCCGCTGGTCGGCGCCCGGGTCGACCCCGACACCGTGGTGGTGCACCCCTCCGAACGCGGCCAGATCAAGCAGGTGCTGCTCAAACTCGGCTGGCCCGCCGAGGACTTCGCCGGCTACGTGGACGGCGAGGCGCACCCGATCGACCTGGACGAGGACGGCTGGCAGCTGCGCCCGTACCAGTCCCAGGCCGTCGAGGGCTTCTGGCACGGCGGCTCCGGCGTCGTGGTGCTGCCCTGCGGCGCCGGCAAGACGCTGGTCGGCGCCGCCGCCATGGCCCACGCCAAGTCGACCACGCTGATCCTGGTCACCAACACCGTCTCGGCCCGCCAGTGGAAGCACGAGCTGGTCAAGCGCACCTCGCTCACCGAGGACGAGATCGGCGAGTACAGCGGCACCCGGAAGGAGATCCGCCCGGTCACCATCGCCACCTACCAGGTGATGACGACCAAGCGGAAGGGCGTCTACGCCCACCTGGAGCTGTTCGACGCCCGCAACTGGGGCCTGGTGGTCTACGACGAGGTGCACCTGCTGCCCGCGCCGGTGTTCAAGTTCACCGCCGACCTCCAGGCCCGCCGCCGGCTCGGCCTGACCGCCACCCTGGTGCGCGAGGACGGCCGCGAGGGCGACGTGTTCAGCCTGATCGGCCCGAAGCGCTTCGACGCCCCGTGGAAGGAGATCGAGGCCCAGGGCTACATCGCGCCCGCCGACTGCTGCGAGGTGCGGGTCACCCTGACCGACTCCGAGCGGCTCGCCTACGCGACCGCCGAGCCGGAGGAGCGCTACCGCTTCTGCGCCACCACGGCGACCAAGCGGCGGGTGGTGGAGGCCCTGGTCAAGAAGCACGAGAAGGACCAGACGCTGATCATCGGCCAGTACATCGACCAGCTGGACGAGCTCGGCGAGGCCCTGGACGCGCCCGTGATCAAGGGCGAGACCAGCAACGCCCAGCGCGAGAAGCTCTTCGACGCCTTCCGGAACAAGGAGATCGGCGTCCTGGTCGTCTCCAAGGTCGCGAACTTCTCGATCGACCTGCCCGAGGCCACGGTGGCCATCCAGGTCTCCGGGACCTTCGGCTCCCGCCAGGAGGAGGCCCAGCGCCTCGGCCGGGTGCTGCGCCCCAAGGCGGACGGGCACTCGGCGCACTTCTACTCGGTGGTCGCCCGGGACACCGTGGACCAGGACTTCGCCGCCCACCGGCAGCGCTTCCTGGCCGAGCAGGGCTACGCCTACCGCATCATCGACGCGGACGACGTCCTCTAGCGGGCCTCAGTACCGGACACCGTCGCGCCCGAGGAAGATCACGCGCGCGGCGGTGTCCAGCGCGATCCCGACGTTGCGCACGGCGGTGCTCAGCGGGTTGCGGTGGCGGCCCTGGACGGCGGTCGCGCCGGCCGGGCCCGTACGGGGGTTGCGGTTCTCGGTGCTCATGTCTCCAACGGTAGGCACCCGGACGGCCCAGGGCATCACTCCGAAGGCCGTACCCACCAGGACGGACGTCCTCCTGCGGGTGTACGGGACCCCCGGCACCCCCTGAGACCTGCGGGGCTGGAACCCCGAGGCGCACGGGTCTAAGATCGTCCGTCTGCCCCCTCCCGAACCGTGGTACCTGGCGCGTTTTCCGCCGGCAGCCGGGGGAGGTGCCGACCGCACGGCAACCGGTCGGCTGTACCCCACCGTGAGCTCCATCGATCCGCTGCGCCCGCCTCCGGGGCAGCCGGGAAGGTTCGCTGTGCCCGCCACCCCCACCACCGACCCGCTCCAGCGCGAGCGCGACCACCTGGCCTCGTCCCGGTCCGCGCTGCGGGCGATGCGCGAGGACGTCCAGTCCCTCGACATCCGCGACGTGACCGGCACCTGGGTCACCGCCGTCATCCTGCAGAACCAGATCGAGGCCAGGATCGCCGCCCTGGCCGACCTCTCCGACACCCCGCTGTTCTTCGGCCGGCTCGACTACCTCCACGCGGTCAGCGAGGAACTCAGCGAGGGCGGCGGGGGCGAGAACTTCTACATCGGCCGCCGGCACGTCCACGACGCCGACGGCGACCCGATGGTGATCGACTGGCGCGCCCCGGTCTCCCAGCCGTTCTACCGGGCCAGCCGCAAGGACCCGATGGACGTCGAGCGCCGCCGCCGCTTCGGCTACACCGGCGGCGAGCTCACCGCCTACGAGGACGAGCACCTCACCGACCCCGCCGAGCAGGAGACCTCCTCCGCCCTGCTCGCGGCCGAGATCGAGAAGCCCCGCGTCGGCCCGATGCGCGACATCGTCGCCACCATCCAGCCCGAGCAGGACGAGATCGTCCGCTCCGACATCACGGGCACCATCTGCGTCCAGGGGGCGCCCGGCACCGGGAAGACCGCGGTCGGCCTGCACCGCGTCGCCTACCTGCTGTACGCCCACCGCGAGCGGCTGGCCCGGACCGGCACCCTGGTGATCGGGCCGAACAACGCCTTCCTCTCCTACATCGAGCAGGTCCTGCCGGCCCTCGGCGAGCTGGAGGTCGCCCAGGCCACCGTGCAGCAGCTGGTCGCCCACGTCGAGGTGCGGGGCGAGGACGACCCGGAGGCGGCCCGGCTCAAGGGCGACGCCCGGATGGCCGAGGTGCTCCGCCGGGCCGTACGGGCGGGCATCACGCTGCCCACCGAACCCTGCGTGGTGGTCCGCGGCTCCCGCCGCTGGCGTGTCCCGGCACACGAACTGATCGGGATCATCGAGGAGTTGAAGGCCCGCGAGGTCCGCTACGGCGCCGCCCGGGACGCCCTGCCGCAGCGCATCGCGCACACCGTGCTGCTCAAGATGGAGCAGGGCGGCGAGGCCCCGGACGACCGGGTGCAGGACGCGGTGGCCCGCAACGCCGCCGTCAAGGCCGTGGTCAAGGAGTGCTGGCCGGCCGTCGACCCGGCCAAGCTGGTGCTGCGGCTGCTCTCCGACCCGGAGTTCCTGGCCGCGTGCGCCGAGGGCGTGCTGACCGCCGAGGAGCAGCGGGCGGTGCTCTGGCCCAAGCCCGGCCGCTCGGTGAAGACCGCCCGCTGGACCCCCGCCGACGCCGTCCTGGTCGACGAGGCGACGGACCTCGTCCAGCGCACGCCCTCGCTCGGGCACGTGGTGCTGGACGAGGCCCAGGACCTCTCCCCCATGCAGTACCGCGCGGTCGGCCGCCGCTGCACCACCGGCTCGGCGACCGTCCTCGGCGACCTCGCCCAGGGCACCACCCCGTGGGCGACCGCGAGCTGGCCGGACGCCCTGCACCACCTGGGCAAGCCCGAGGCGCACGTGGAGGAGCTGACCAAGGGCTTCCGGGTGCCCGAGGAGGTCATCGCCTACGCCTCCCGGCTGCTGCCCGCGATCGCCCCGGGCCTGGCCCCGGCGACCTCCGTCCGCGACACCCCCGGCGCCCTGGAGATCCGCCCGGTCGACGGCGCGGAGCCGGACCTGGACGCGGCCGTCCTGGCGGCCTGCCGGGAGGCGCTGGAGCACGAGGGCTCGACCGGCCTGATCGCCGCCGACGCCCGGATCCCCCGGCTCGCCGAACTGCTCACCGCCGCCGGACTGGCGCACCTCTCCCCCGGCACCGAGACCAGCGCCGAGAGCCGGCTGACCCTCGTCCCCGCCTCACTGGCCAAGGGTCTGGAGTACGACTACGTGGTGCTGGACGAACCGGCCGCGGTGGTGGCCGGCGAGCCGGACGAGCGGACCGGCCTGCGCCGGCTGTACGTGGCGCTCACCCGTGCCGTCTCCGGCCTGACGGTGCTGCACGCCGAGCCGCTCCCGGAGCAGCTCGGGTAACGCGCGGAAGGGGCCGGTCCCGGCACCGGGACCGGCCCCTCCGACAGGCTCGGGCGCCTGGTTCAGGCGTCGATCATCGCCCGCCACTCGGCGACCTTGGCCGCGTCGACCGGCGTCAGCCAGCCGTCGGCCCGCACCGCGCCGCCGACGTGGAAGGCGTCGAAGCCCTCCGCCCGCAGCCCCTCGACGTGCTCGGCCCGCAGGCCGCCGCCGATCAGGATCCGCTGGGCGTACCCGGGCTCGCCCGCCCGGGCCAGCTCGGCGGACAGCACCTCCCGGCCGGCGTCCACCCCGGCGGCCGCGCCGGAGGTGAGGAAGGTGTCCAGCCCGGGCAGGGCCCCGACGGCGGCGCGCAGCGCGGCCCGGTCGGCGCTGTGGTCGATCGCCCGGTGGAAGGTCCAGCGGCAGCCGGCGATCGCCTCGGCGACGGCCGTGGTGGCGGCCAGGTCGACGGCGCCCCCGGCGTCCAGGAAGCCGAGCACGAACTCCTCGGCGCCCTCGGCCCGCAGCGCGGCGGCCCGGGCGCACAGCTCGTCGAGGTCGCCGGGGGCGAAGCCGTCCCGGATCCGGAGCATGACGCGCAGCGGGAGGTCGACGGCGGCCCGGATCCGGGCGAAGTCCTCGACGGAGGGGGTGAGTCCGTCGGCGGCCATGTCGGTGACCAGTTCGAGCCGGTCGGCGCCGCCGGACTCGGCTGCCTGGGCGTCCTGGGGCGTCAGCGCGATGACTTCGAAAATTGGTCTAGACATATCAGACAGCCTGCCACATCCCCCCGCCCCCGGCGAGACCCGCACCCCCGTTCCGGTCACGCCGGGAGCGGGGGTGCGGTCACGCGGGGGGGCGGGGGGATGTGGCAGGCCCGGGGTGGAGCCGGTCACACCCGTCCCGGCACCATCCCGAAGGACTCCTGCCGACCGAACCGCCGCTCCGCCAGCGCCACCAGGACCAGCACGGCCAGCACCGGCACCGCCACCGGCAACAGGTGCGAGACCCCGCGGGCCTCCCGCCAGATGTTGAACAGGCTGCCGGGCCCGGTCAGCACCAGCACCGCCAGCCCCACCGCGGCCGGCCCCATCCGCCCGCGCAGCCCCGCGAAGGTCAGCAGGGTCGGGGCGAGCAGCAGCACCACGAACCACTGGAGGTCCAGCCGGAAGCTGGTGTCGTCCCAGTCCTGGACCACCTCCAGCACCCCGCCGACGACCGCCGAGGCCAGCACCAGAGCGGCGGTCCGCAGGTTCGGCCGGGGCAGCAGGTCGGTCGGCGCGACGGCCAGCAGCAGAGCGGCCACCACGAACGGCAGCGTGGCCATCCCGATGTAGCCGACCCACCAGACGTCGAGGCCGCCCGGCTCCCAGACGGCCCGGCCCAGGTCGTACAGCCCGATGGCGCCCAGCAGCAGCGCGGTGACCCGGACGGCCGTCCACCGCCCCAGCAGGGCCGCCACCCCGAGCAGCAGCGCGGCCGCCGGCGGGGCGAACGCCCGGACGTGGTTGCCGAAGGAGTCGTCCCAGGCGAGCCACCTGGTGGTCCGCTCCAGGTGGGCGGCCCAGGGCACCATGGTGGCCCCGACCGCCGCACCGGCGATCATCGGCGCCACCAGCGCGAGCAGCCGTCCGGCCGCCGACCCGCCGGTCAGCCCCAGCCGCACCCGCAGCCCGTAGACCGCCAGACCGAGCACCTCCCGGGCCAGGGCCACCCGGCCGCCCGCCGCCGTCGTGTCGGCGAACACCTCGGCCAGTTCCTCGCCGCGCTCGTGCCGGTAGCGCGCCGGGTAGAGCCGCAGCGCGGCCCGCAGCACCGCCGAGGGCGCGGGGCCGATCACCGGCATGGTCATGAGAGTCCTCCCCCCGTCGCGGGCCGTTCCCCGGCCCTGCCCGGCAGCATCGACCGGATCCTGGTCAGCCGCCGCTCCGCCTCGGTGGCCACGGCCCGCAGCCGCCCGGCCTCGGCGGCCAGCGCGTCCCGGCCGGCCGCGGTCAGCGCGTAGCTGCGCCGGGCCCGGCCGTCCACCACCTCTTCGGCGGCGACCTCGATCAGGCCCTGGCCCAGCAGCCGGTCGAGGGCGCCGTACAGGGTGCCGGTACGCATCTTGACCCGGCCGTCCGAGATGGCGGCGACCTCCTGGATCAGCGCGTAGCCGTGTCTGGGCTGGTCGGCCAGGGCGGTGAGCAGCAGCAGCGTGGGCTCCTGCATGGAGCGTTCTGTCATACGACTACATATATCGTCAACCTACCTATAGGTCCAGCGCCGGCCCGTGCCGATCCGACCCGATCCGGTCCGACCTGACCTGACCCGACCCGCCACAATGTGCCCCATGCCGACCGAGGACCTGCTCACCGCCTGGACCGCCCTGCTGCACCGCTGCGGCGCCACCGACGACCCCGAGCCGTACGGCCGCGAACTGCTGCGCCGCTGGTCGGACCCGCGCCGCCGGTACCACACCGCCGAGCACCTGCGCGCCGTCCTGCGCCACGTCGACGCGCTCGCCGGGCACGCGGCCGACCCCGACACCGTCCGGCTCGCCGCCTGGTTCCACGACGCCGTGTACCGCCCCGACCGCACCGAGAACGAGGAGCGCAGCGCCGCCCTCGCCGTCCGCGCGCTGACCGCCGTCGGCCTGCCCGCCGAGCGCGTCGCCGAGGTCGAACGGCTGGTCCTGCTCACCGTCGGCCACGCCCCGGCCCCCGGCGACCGCGACGGCGAGGTGCTCTGCGACGCGGACCTCGCCGTCCTCGGCGGCACCCCCGAGGCCTACGCGGCGTACGCGGCCGCCGTTCGGGAGGAGTACGCCTTCGTCCCCGAGCCGGACTTCCGCACCGGCCGCGCCGCCGTCCTGCGCCACCTGCTGGCGCTCCCGGCCCTCTACCGCACCCCCGACGCCCACCGGCGCCTCGCCGAACCGGCCCGCACCAACCTCACCACCGAACTCCAGCGCCTGGAGGACTAGGGCCTGTCCGGCGGATCTTGCCAGGCGCGCGACGCCGGGCATCCCGCCTGGACGCACGCCCGAATCGCCCAAGTACGTCCAGTACGAGGC